>NZ_JBXWSL010000011.1:0-122725 GCF_059613425.1 Ruegeria sp. BHSA123
ATCGCGATGGAGCAGGGCCTGCGCTTCGCCATCCGCGAAGGCGGCCGCACCGTCGGCGCCGGCGTCGTGTCGAAGATTACTGAATAATTCGCACAAGCGAATGAACCAACGGAAAGGGCGCCCTTCGGGGCGCCCTTTTTCTGTCGCTATGCGCTTGTTGTCCCTAAGAGTGTGATGAATGCAATAGATCGTAGGGTTTTCTCAGGTTCGGATAAAATCGTTTATATTTTTCATCATTCTGGAAAAGTCCGGTTCGGTCTCAAAAAGTAAATGGTTCGGACTGCTTAGTTGGACAAATGACGCGTTTGGGATTTCTGAGGCCAGCAGCTTCCCCTCAGAAAGTGGTGCCACAGCGTCCATATCACTGTGGAGCACCAAAGTCGGTACTGTGACATCCGGCAACATATCGATTACGTTAATATCGTCAAACATCGCGCGAAATTGGGCAATATTTTCAGCTGGCCCGCAAAGCTTCTGAAATTCGTTGAACCATTGTGTTTCTTCTTTGGTGGCATCCGGCATGAACATCGTTGTCAAAATTTGGCGGATTGCCGGGTTATCGTTACCCCAACTGGTACGGATCAGTTTTACGAGGGCTTCGCTTTCTTCAAATTCAACTTCATTTCCACGTTGTCTGCGTCCCCGCGGATACCCCCCGCTGAGGATAAGGTGGGAAATGCGTTCGGGATGTCGAAGAGCATATGCCACCGAAACGGACGCACCCTGTGACAATCCCAAAACTGCCACGTTTTTAAAGCCGTAGGCGTCGACGACAACTTCCATGTCATCGACCATGCGGTCAAAGCTGATGTCGACATCTTTCCATTGAGACATCCCATTTCCGCGCTGATCATAACGGATGACAGAGAAATGTTGTGAAAGGTGTCGAATATAGTCGCCAAAAGCTGGGCTTTGCCAGTCTTGCTCTAGATGTGTCATCCAGCTTCCTGAGATCAGCAAAGGATAACCTTCACCAGAAACGGTATGAGCTATGGATGTTCCGTCATAGGAACGACAGAACTTTACTGGCGGCAAAGAGGACGGTTGACCATTTGGAACTCCGTTGCCTGAGCTTGGCTCTTCATCCGGTTTTATGGATATCGCGCCCAATAGGCGGAAGCCACGTCGCCCCACGGTCTCTAGATAGAGCGGATTTTTGGCGCTATCGCCGAGCGCTTTTCGGATTTCAAAGATGTATTCCCGTACCAGATCCGGGTTCACGTTCAAATCCTGCCAGACCGCCGCTAGAATTTCTTCCTTGGACAGAACGACGCCTGTCTGAGAAATCATAAAGGCCAGAACTTCGGATGCTTTGGGTGACACTGAGGAATTACCCTGGTCCGATGAAAGTGTGCCATCGTCTGGATTTAATTCCCATTGCCTCATGCAGGCCTCCATCGTTGTGTTAAAATTCAACGATATAACAACGATAAGTCAACGGTGCCGTTGTTCGTGAACGGGTAAGCTCAATCGCGAGGCTAACCGGGACTGAAGATAATGCCACAGATGTCGACAAATAATTTGCACCCGAAAACTGCTATCGGCCAACCCGAAACTGCCACTGAAGCTGCCCTTTTGTTGCTACGTATCGCAGATGAGTTGGAGGGAGAGATTTGCCGCGCGCTTTTGGATGGGGATGTTGATTTGGCTCAGCGTTTGGCATTGCCGCAAGCGCGGTTGAAAAATCTCAGCCCGTTTCTGCGTTAGTCGAAACCGGCTGAGCTTTAAAATAAGTGAATTCCAGCGTGCTAATAAACGGACGCCAGTTTTAGCCCAGAGAGGTTTCCGCCGCTGCCCGAACGGCCCGGATGTTCTGACCGTATACCTCGGGTTGATCCACCGAACCGCCCTTGAAGACAGCCGACCCTGCGACCAGCACATCAGCCCCCACTGCGGCAACAAGGGGTGCTGTCTGGGGATCAACACCGCCGTCGATCTCGATATGCACCGGGCGGTCACCGATCATCTGGCGCAATTTGCGGATCTTGCTGGTCATGTCGATGAACTTCTGGCCACCAAAGCCGGGGTTCACGGTCATGACGCAGACCAGATCGGTGAGGTCCAGCAGGTGTTCGACCGCCTCAGCCGGGGTGCCCGGGTTCAAGGCGACGCCTGCCTTCATGCCTGCGGCGCGGATTGCTTGCAGCGTGCGGTGGGTGTGGGCCCCCGCCTCGACATGCGCGGTCAGAATGTCAGCGCCTGCATCAGCGTAGGCCTGAATGTATGGATCGACCGGCGTGATCATCAGGTGCACGTCCATGACCGTCTTTACATGCGGGCGGAAGGCTTTGACGGCTGGCGGGCCAAAGGTCAGGTTCGGGACGAAATGGCCGTCCATTACGTCAACATGGACCCAATCCGCGCCCTGCGCTTCGATGGCCTGAATTTCCTGCCCGAAATTGGCAAAGTCGGCGGACAGAATGGACGGCGCGATCTTGATGGTGCGGTCAAAGCTCATATTGGCCTCGTGTCAGCTGAAGAGTCGCGGATGCGTATACCCGTGAGGCGGAGCGATGGATACCCCCCGCGCGCCGGGGCGTTACAAAACTTTCACTACGCTGACACATATCCTTTGAACGGCATCTGTAGCAGTCCGCCAACACGAATTGGGGGTGGCACGTGCTGCGTATCAAGAAACTGACCAAACGCTTTGGTGACAATGTTGCCGTGAATGCCGCGACGCTGGATGTGGACAGGCCGTGCATGATCGGGATCATCGGACGGTCGGGCGCGGGTAAGTCCAGCCTGCTGCGGATGATTAACCGCCTGACGGATGCCAGCGAAGGCGAAATCCTGTTTGAGGGTCGGGACATCACCCAACTGAAAGGCCGTGAGAAACGCGCCTGGCAGGCTGATTGCGCGATGATCTTCCAACAGTTCAACCTGGTGCCGCGCATGGATGTGGTTTCGAACGTGCTGCATGGCACGCTCAACCGTCATTCGACGCTGGCCGCTATGTTCAACCTGTTCCCGATGGATGAAATTCACCGTGCCATCGACATTCTGGACCGGTTGGGAATTGCGGAACACGCTCCGAAACGGGCCGAGGCCTTGTCGGGCGGCCAGCAACAGCGCGTGGCGATTGCGCGGGCGCTGATGCAGGACCCGAGGATTATTCTGGCGGATGAACCAATTGCCTCGCTGGACCCGATGAATGCACAGGTGGTGATGCAGGCGCTGCGCCGCATCCACGAAGAAGATGGCCGTACCGTCATCGCCAACCTGCACACGCTGGACACAGCACGTCGCTATTGCGACCGCGTGGTTGGGATGCGCGACGGGCGCATCGTCTTCGATGGGCTGCCCGAGCAACTGACCACAGGCGTCGCCCGCGAGATCTATGGCGCCGATGCCAGCTTCTCGGAAGAAGCGACATCAACGGAAATCGAAACGCTCGACGCCACGCGAAAGGCGCTGATGGAAGCAGAAGCAACCATCTGAGCCATCCCAACCCCTTTCATCGCCCGGCCCGGTGAGAGGCCGGGGTTATCAAACTGGAGAGAGACAGATGAAAAAACTGATTGCTGCCTTGGTCGCATCCACAACACTGGCTGCACCGGTCATGGCCGAAGAAATCAGCGAATTCCGCATCGGCATTCTGGGTGGCGAGAACGCTCAGGACCGGATGAGCAAAAACGAGTGTCTGCGCGAATACACCGAAGAACTGTTGGGCGTTCCGACCAAACTGTTTGCCCCTGCCGACTATAACGGAGTGATTCAGGGGCTGCTGGGCGGCACGATTGATGTCGCCTGGCTGGGTGCGTCGGGCTATGCCAAAACCTATCTGAGCGACCCCGACGCGGTTGAGCCGGTACTGGTCAAGGTGAACACCGATGGCGGCTACGGCTATTACTCGGTTGGGTTTGCACACAAGGACAGCGGCATCACCTCACTTGAGGACATGAAGGGCAAGGTTTTCGGCTTTGGCGACCCGAATTCGACCTCGGGTTATCTGATCCCGTCGATTGAGATTCCCCAGGCCACCGGAGCAACCATGGAGTCGGGTGACTATTTTGCTGAGGTGAAATTCACCGGCGGTCACGAGCAGACCATCGTTGCGGTGAACAACGGTGACGTAGATGGCGGTGTGACCTGGGCCGATGGTCTCGGCGAGTGGGAAGACGGCTATCAGTCGGGCGCACTGCGCCGCGCTGTGGATGCTGGTCTGGTCGACATGAACGATCTGGTCCAGATCTGGAAATCGGCACCGATCCCGGAAGGTCCGGTTGTACTGCGCAAGGCTCTGCCCGAGGATGTCAAAGCTCAGGTTACCGAATTGTGGAACACGCTGGATGAAAAAGACCGCGAATGTTTCTACGGCGTGGCCGCGGGTGAGGCCAAGAGCTTTGATCCTATCACGCATGAGGCCTACGAGGTCATCATAGAAGCGCGCAAGCTGAAGTCCAACTAAGACTGCATATCCAATGATCGGGGTCTGGCGATGTACCGGACCCCGTTTTCCCTTCAGGAGCATTCCATGACAGACCTTACCGCAGGGTCCTTATCCGTCGATCAGATCCGCAACGACTATACAGCGATGACACGGCGCAAGCGGGTCTATGGTGGTATCCTCCTGATCCTGTTCCTGTCGTTGATGGCGGCAGGGTTTCGCACAGCCGACAATCGGAATGCCGGCAGCTTTGTCGATGGCTGGCACCGTATCCTTGATTACCCCAAAGAGGTTCTGTCCGAAGCGGGGGAAAAGATTGCCGAAATGCCAGCCAATCTGGTCTCGTTCTTCCCAGCCCTGGTCGAGACAATCAACATCGCGGCGGCGGCGACGCTTGTCGGCACAATTGTCGGAACGTTTTTCGCCCTGATGTCGACACGCGGCATGGCGCTGTGGCCGTCATTGATCCCGCTGTTTCGCCGAATATCAGACATCTGCCGCGCCATTCCCGAGATCGTAATTGCGTTGGTTCTGATCTTCATTCTGGGCGGTGGCCCGGTTCCCGCGATGATCGCCATCGCGATTCACACTGCTGGCGCATTAGGCAAACTGTTTTCCGAGGTGAACGAGAACGCCTCGCTGAAACCGGTGGATGGGCTGCATTCCGTGGGTGCCAACTGGTCACAGCGGATGTATCTGGGGGTGATTCCGCAGGTCGGGCCGAACTATGTCAGCTACGCGCTGCTGCGGTTCGAGATCAACATCCGTGCCTCGGCCATTCTTGGATTTGTTGGGGCAGGCGGTCTGGGTTACGAGCTTCGCAATGCCATGTCCTGGGGGCAGGGGCGTTATGACGAAGCCGCGGCCATCTTCATCCTTCTGTTCGTGACAATCGTGGTCGTCGACCAGCTGTCTGGCTACCTGCGCGACCGTCTGACCCATGGCTCGGAAAAAGGAGCTTTGGCATGAGCACCTTCGCAACCAATCTGACTGTCGATGACCTCAAAGCCGAAGCAGATCGCTTGTTCAACCGCAAGAGGCTGATGAACTTCGGGTTGCCTGCTCTGGTTTTCGTCTATCTGATCTATGTCTTTTTTGTTTTTGACGTGTCGGGCCTTGTGGGGCGCGCAAACTGGGCAAATGGCAAGACGCTGGTGGCTGACAGCTATAGCTACAAAACGCATATCGCGCGGGATAATCGCACCGGTGAAGTTTCAGCCGCCATCGAGGGTGAGCGCAAGGGGGCATATCCTGAAGGGCAGGCCCCGGAGTGGGTGGCGCTGGGCGAGACAACTGTGATCGACCTTGAAAAGGGCCATGTCGTGCGTTTCGGTTCGCAGACGGTGGAATATGACATTCCCGGCTATGGCACCATTCGCGCAACACCAACGCGTTCGGCCGGTGTACAGACGGAGTTGCCGGAGGGCGAAGTTCCTGAGTGGATCAACGTCTCTAAAAACCGGCTGTCTGTGACCACGGACGCAGGTCGTTTGACTGTCACCCGCAACCGGTCCGAGGTGTTTCGCTATTTCACAGGTTGGGAATTATTCTGGTTCACGCTGGACAGCCCTTATTTCGGCAAGTCCTTCCCGGAACTGGCCAGACTCGCGGCGTCGGGCGAGGCGGGCGCGATCTTTAATGATTTCTGGACCAACAAGATGTGGCGCCATCAGGATGTGGCCTGGGCCATCTTCGAGACGATGCTGATGGCATTTCTGGGCACGTTTGGCGCGGCGATTGTGGCCCTGCCATTGGCCTTCCTTGCGACGCGCAATTTCAACCGGATAACATCCATCCGCTTTGCTACGCGCCGTGTATTCGACTTTGTGCGCGGCGTGGATGCGTTGATCTGGACTGTGGTTCTGGCTCGCGCCTTTGGTCCCGGCCCATTGACCGGTGCGCTTGCCATTCTGGTGACGGACACCGGAACATTCGGCAAGATCTTCTCGGAAGCGTTGGAAAATGTGGATCAGAAGCAGATCGAAGGTGTGCAGTCCACGGGTGCAAACGCCCCGCAACGGTATCGGTTTGGCGTTATCCCTCAGGTTACGCCCGTTTTGCTGAGCCAGCTTTTGTATTTCCTCGAATCCAACACCCGCAGTGCGACGGTGATCGGTGCAATCACGGGCGGCGGCATTGGGTTACTGCTGACGCAGGCAATCATCACGCAGAAAGACTGGGAAGAGGTCGCCTATTACATCATCCTGATCATTCTGATGGTGATGCTGATGGATTGGTTTTCGGGCTGGCTGCGCCGTCGTCTGATCGAGGGTAAGGCGGGTAAAAAGCGCTGGCCGCGCACGCCCGACCCCAAACCGTTCCTGTTGCCCTGAACCGGGTTTGGAGTGACAAGAAAACAGCTCGGTTCAGTGCGGCGCAACCGTTTGAAGAAGCGTCACAGAGCTTATTCCATTACCGTTCATCCCATATTCAGAATAATGCTGACCCGAAAGGCAGCTGAACCGATTTTCGCACCATGCCCAACGGGATGCGACCCCCGGCAGTAGGTCGAGGTCGAGCGGCAGGGGTTGTGGTTTACTCTTCGTTCAGCGTCAGCGTGACACGCTCACCAGCAAATACGGTTCGGCCATATTCGACGGGTCTGCCGTCCGGGTCCGCGTTGATGCCGACCGAAAACAACACGGGGGCACCTTCGGACAGTTGCAGGTGAAGGGCTTGCGTTGCTGTCGCGCCGCGCGCGGTCAATCGGGTCGAGATGCGGGTGTAGTCCGCGATACCGCTGCGTTGCAGGGCTTTTGTTACTGACTGGGTCTCGGTCAGCGCCTGTAACAGGTTTGGAAAGCGTTCTGCCGGGAAGACGCTTTGAAAAACGGCTATGGGCTGCCCATCCGCCAGCGATAACCCGTCATAGACATGCACCGGGTCGCCTTTGCTCAGACCCAGTGCTTCGGCCTCGGCTTCATCTGCCGCGCGTGTCGTCAGGGCCAGAATTTTCTTTCCCGGTATCTTGCCGCTGGCCGAGACGTTCTTGTGATATCGAACCCTTTTGCCAATCGGATAGTCGGTTGGCCGCGCGGCCACAAAAACGCCCGCACCGCGCCGGGCATGAACCAGACCTTGTTCCGACATGTCGGCCAATGCGCGCCGCACTGTGTGGCGATTGACACCGTATTTGGCGGCCAGCTGCGCTTCGGTCGGCAGGCGGTCACTGGTTTGATACCGCCCTTCGGCAATGTCCGAGGTCAGGCGCAAGGCGATGCTTTTCCAGATCGGCGTTTTGCTCATGTCATCAAATCTTCACACAGTTGGAGATTGCGTGTTGCGCGCACGCAGGCTAATATTTGTCTAGTTGTATAGTTCAAATAGACAACCCGGCCAAGAGGCTTTGATGACAGATCAGACAGAAATCGCGACCGGGGCGCGCAGGGATTGGATGAGTTTGCTGGCCCGTGCACCTGACGACACCCTGATGACCTTGTGGGATGGGATTGAGACCCGCCCGAGCTTTGACTGGCTGCGCCGTCCCGAGGTCGGGAGCGTGATGGTGCGCGGTCGCACCGGTGGTACCGGAGCGCCGTTCAATATGGGCGAAATGACGGTCACGCGCTGTTCTGTGGTGTTGCAGGATGGAACGGTTGGTCACGGTTATGTTCAGGGCAGGTCGAAACCCAAGGCCGAAGCCGCAGCGATGATTGATGCGATGATGCAGACCGCGGCGGCAGATGAGGTACAGGCGCGGCTGCTCGACCCGCTTCAGCAACAAATGCAGGCGGTCAAAAGCACACGCGCGGCCAAGGCAGCGGCCACCAAGGTTGAGTTTTTCACGCTGGTTCGGGGGGAAGATTGATGGCCGCGCAAACACAGTTTTCCGGGGGCTTTGAAAACGCACCTGTCGATGCCGCACATGCGTTCCGCGCTGCGATGACCGTTATGGCGCGCCCGGGCTACATACGTGTCCTGTCGGGCGGCGAACCCCCAGCGCCCCTGTCCGTGGCGGCTGGTACACTGCTGCTGACGTTGTGCGACCCCGAGACCAGGGTTCATCTGGCCGGAGGCACCGATACCGAAGCAATCCGCAATTGGCTGACTTTCCACTCGGGCGCACCGCTCGTATCCGCAGCAAAGGCTGATTTTGCCGTTGGCACATGGAACGCATTGGGACCGCTTAACGCCTATCGCATCGGAACGCCGGAATACCCGGATCGTTCTGCAACCCTGATTGTGGAATGCGACCGGCTAGAGCAGTGCGGTGCCGTTCTGAGCGGCCCCGGCATCAAAAAGACCGCGTGCTTGTCGCTGCCGGATGTTCCGGCGCTTCAGGGGAATGCGATGCTCTATCCTCTGGGGTGCGATTTCTTTTTTACCTGTGGCAACAGGGTTGCGGCCCTGCCCCGCAGCACGCAGATCACGTCGGAGACCTAAGCGATGTATGTTGCTGTCAAAGGGGGCGAAAAAGCCATCGAGAACGCCCATGCCTGGCTGGCCGAAGAGCGCCGGGGTGCGACCGATGTGGCTGAACTGAGCCTTGCGCAGATCCGGGAACAGCTGAGCCTTGCAGTGAACCGGGTCATGGCGGAAGGTTCGCTATATGACCCCGACCTGGTTGCGCTGGCGATCAAGCAGGCGCGGGGCGATCTGATCGAGGCGATCTTTCTGATCCGCGCCTACCGCACGACGCTGCCGCGTTTTGGCTACTCCAATCCGGTCGAAACGGGTGAGATGGCCTGCGACCGCCGGATTTCGGCCACGTTCAAGGATGCGCCCGGAGGGCAGGTTCTGGGGCCGACTTTCGACTATACGCACCGTTTGCTGGATTTCAAACTGGCCGCGAATGGTGATGTCCCGAATGCTCCGGAAGGTCCTGCACGGCAGGAACCGACGCCGCATATCACCGAATTCCTGAAGGACGAGGACCTCATTCAGGACGAACCGGCAAGTGATGAACCCCCCGGCGACCTGACGCGCGAACCGATGGAATTCCCTGCCAGTCGCCCGTTGCGCCTGCAATCGCTGACACGCGGAGATGAGGGTTTCGTGCTGGGCATGGCCTATTCCACCCAACGCGGTTACGCGCGCAACCACGCGTTTGTGGGTGAATTGCGGATCGGCAAGGTTGCGGTTGAAATGGACATCCCTGAGTTGGGGTTTACCATCGATATCGGCGAGGTCGAACTGACCGAGTGTGAGACGGTGAACCAGTTCAAGGGTTCAAAAACCGAGCCGCCTCAGTTCACGCGCGGTTATGGTCTGGTCTTTGGTCAATCCGAACGAAAGGCCATCGCGATGGCTTTGGTTGATCGCGCGCTGCGGTGGAAGGAACTGGGCGAAGACTATCTGGGCGCGCCTGCGCAGGATGAAGAATTTGTTCTGAGCCACGCGGACAACATTCAGGCGACCGGTTTTCTCGAACACATCAAGCTGCCGCATTACGTGGATTTCCAGTCCGAGCTTGAACTGGTCCGCAAACTGCGCCGCGAGGCTGACGCGCGGATCACGTCAAAGGAGGCTGCGGAATGAGCGGGTTTGTCTTTCTGGTGGTAATGCTGGCAGCGCTGCTGCACGCCACGTGGAACGCGTTGGTCAAGGGTGGGTCGGACAAAAGCGCCGCGATGACGGCTGTGGTGATGGGGCAGGGGTTGTCCGGCCTCCTTCTTCTGCCGTTTGCCCAGCCGCTCGATTGGACGTGCTGGCCCTACCTGCTGGCAGGCATCGGGCTGCATCTGGGCTATCAGCTGTTTCTGATTCAGGCCTACAAGATCGGCGACCTGACCCAGGTCTACCCGATCGCACGCGGTGCCTCGCCGCTCTTGGTTGCGCTTGGTACGGCGCTGTTCTTTGGGGTTACGTTCAGCCAGGCCGAGCTATTGGCGATGGCAATGGTCTCGGTCGGGATAGCCTCGATCGCGCTGGTGCGGCGCGCGGATGGCAATTTCAATATGGCTGCTGCAGGGCTGGCGCTGATCACTGGGTTGTTCATCGCCGCCTATTCCATCGTCGACGGACAAGGCGCGCGCATTGCGGGAACAGCGCTGGGCTTCTTCGGCACGCTGACGGCGGCGAATGCGCTGGGCTTTGCCCTGGTGGCGCGGGTTGCGCGACCGGGGTTGTTGCGGCGGGCAGCCAGCCTTTGGCGGCTGGCGGTCCTTGGCGGCGCGGCCTCATTCACCGCCTATGTTCTGGTTGTCTGGGCTTTCACCCAAGCGCCCATCGCGTTGGTCACTGCCTTGCGCGAGTGTTCGATCATCTTTGCACTGATCATCGGCGTGACCTTCCTAAACGAAAGGCTCGACCTGAAAAAGGTCGCCTCAACCGCGCTGACCCTTGCGGGTGCGATCCTTCTGCGCATGAGCCGGAGTTGACCCATGTCTGACTACAACTTCGCCTATCTAGACGAACAAACCAAACGGATGATCCGCAGGGCCATCCTGAAGGGCCTCGCTATTCCGGGGTATCAGGTGCCCTTTGCCAGCCGTGAAATGCCGATGCCTTATGGCTGGGGCACCGGAGGGGTGCAGGTCTCGGCCGCGGCGCTGACGCCTGAGGATACGCTCAAGGTCATCGATCAGGGTGCGGATGACACGACCAACGCGGTGTCGATCCGCAAGTTCTTTGAAAAGACCGCAGGTGTGGAGACGACCGAGGAAACCGAGAAGGCGACGGTGATCCAGACCCGCCACCGCATCCCCGAGGCAAAGTTGCGCGAAGATCAGATCATCGTTTATCAAGTGCCGATCCCGGAACCTCTGCGCTTCCTCGAACCGCGCGAGACCGAGACACGCAAGATGCACAGCCTAGAAGAATATGGGCTGATGCATGTGAAGCTATATGAGGATATCAGCCAGCACGGGGCGATCTCGACCGCTTACGCCTATCCGGTGAAAGTGTCTAGCCGCTATGTGATGGACCCGTCCCCGATCCCGAAATTCGACAACCCGAAGCTTGAAATGGATGCAATCCAGCTGTTCGGTGCCGGGCGCGAGCAGCGCATCTACGCAGTGCCGCCACATACCAGGGTCGTGAGCCTGGACTTCGAGGATTACCCGTTCGAGGCCACCAAGGCCGATCATCCCTGTGACCTGTGCGGGGCCGAGGATAGCTATCTGGATGAAGTCATCATGGATGATGCGGGCAACCGAATGTTTGTCTGTTCGGACACTGATTATTGCCGGTCGCGCCGCGAAGCGGGCCATATGGGCCGACTGGCCGAGGAGAACGCGGCATGACCGCCCTGTTGCAGGCCAAGGGCATCGAAAAGCTCTATGGTGCGCGGATCGGATGCACGGATGTGACTTTTGATCTCTATCCCGGAGAGGTGATGGGGATCGTGGGTGAAAGTGGCTCGGGCAAGTCGACCCTGCTGAATTGTCTGGCCGGTCATCTGGTTCCTGATGCAGGGCAAGTGATCTTTGACACGCGCGCGAATGGGCCAGTGGATACGGTGACCATGTCGGAGCCCGAACGCCGGATGCTGAGCCGTACCGATTGGGCCTTTGTGCATCAGCATGCACGTGACGGGCTGCGGATGTCAGTTAGTGCCGGAGGCAATATTGGTGAACGGCTGATGGCCGTGGGCGAGCGCCACTATGGTGACATCCGAGACAAGGCCATTGACTGGCTGGGTCGGGTCGAGATCGAGGCGGCCCGCGTTGATGACCGGCCCACCGCGTTTTCGGGCGGAATGCAGCAACGTTTGCAGATTGCCCGCAATCTGGTGACCGGTCCGAGGCTGGTATTCATGGACGAACCGACCGGGGGGCTGGATGTCTCGGTTCAGGCGCGGTTGCTGGACCTCTTGCGCGGCTTGGTGCGTGAAATGGGGCTGAGCGCGATCATCGTGACCCATGACCTTGCCGTAGTGCGCCTGCTGGCCGATCGGCTGATGGTGATGAAGGATGGTCATGTGGTTGAGGCCGGGCTGACCGATCAGGTGCTGGATGATCCTCAACACGCCTATACGCAGCTGCTTGTGTCCAGCGTTCTGCAGGTTTGAGTATTTGGGAAAAGGTGAAGCAATGATTGAACTGATCAATGTGAGCAAAAGCTTTACCCTGCACAATCAGGGCGGTGCCGTTATCCCGGTGATGGAAGACGCGTCGCTTAAGGTTGAACCGAGTGAGTGCGTTGCTTTGACGGGGACGTCAGGCGCGGGCAAGTCCACGCTGATGCGCGTGATTTATGGCAATTACCTGGCGGCCTCTGGTCAGGTGTTGGTAGGAGGTCTGGACGTGGCAAAAGCCGAGCCGCGCCAGATCTTGACCCTCCGCCGGGAAACGCTGGGCTATGTCAGTCAATTCCTGCGGGTCGTGCCGCGGGTGCCGACGCTGGACGTTGTGGCAGAGCCTTTGCTGGCCGTCGGTTGCGACAGGACAGAAGCGCTGGAGAAATCCGCCGGGTTGTTGAAGCGGCTGAACATTCCTGAGCGCTTGTGGACCCTGAGCCCCACAACCTTTTCAGGCGGGGAACAGCAGCGGGTGAACATTGCACGTGGCTTTGCCCATGACTACCCGGTGATGTTGCTGGACGAACCGACGGCAAGCCTGGATGCGCAGAACCGCGAAACCGTGTTGTCGCTGATTGAAGAGGCAAAAGGGCGTGGCGCGGCGATTGTCGGGATATTCCACGACCTCGATGCACGTGAGCGTGTCTGTGACCGCGAAGTCAATGTCGCCGACTTCACGCCGGGACTGGTGGCATGACAGTTGCCCCTGTCATAGCGATTGTTGGCCCCTCGGGCGTCGGCAAAGACAGTGTTATGAAAGCGTTGGAGGCACAGGTGCGCGGCGCCCGGCGGGTGCGAAGGGTGATCACCCGCCCCGCAGGCGAAGAAGGCGAGGATTTCGACCGGGTTTCGGTCGCAGAATTCCAGCAGATGGAACAGGCAGGCGCTTTCGCGCTGAGCTGGCCCGCGCATGGTCTGTTCTACGGAATCCCTGCTGAGATTTTGCGACAGCGTCAGGGGGCGAATGCGGTTCTGGTCAATCTTTCTCGCCGGGTTCTTTTACAGGCGCAGAAGGTGTTTGGAGACCTGATCGTGATCTCTCTGACGGCAAATGCCGGAGTTTTGGCGCGGCGCCTGTCCGCGCGGGGACGGGAAAGCGCAGACGAGCAGGCGCGGCGGCTGTGTCGCGCCAACGCGGAGTTGCCGGATGGTCTGAACCGGGTCATCGAAGTCGACAATTCCGGCGCGCTGGAAGACACGGTCGCCGAAATCCTGCGCCGCCTTCAACTGGAAAGCGCGTAGCGATGGATCAGGTGAAACCACCCATCTTCCGTCTCGCCCATCAGGGCAAGATCAGTGATCTGGAAGGGCTGTGGCAGCAAAGGGCTCAGATGGGTTTGCAGTGCTTCTTGCGTTGCCCTGAGGGTCGGCTTGTCCAGTTTGCCGCTCAGCGTGATGTGAAATCGAAACGCGTCCAGCACGTAGGGATAGCCCCATTGGGTCAGATTAGCGTCCTGCTCGGGGGTCAGCCCGGCAGCGCGGCGGCGCGTCAGTTCAGCCTGAGTGGCAGGTGCGCGACACCGGTCGAGGTTGCGAACACAGGCCGCGGCCAGCGCATTCAACGCCTGCGTTTCACCCAGCGGGCACAGGGCCAGAAACCGGCCAAGGCGGGCAATTTCCAGACCATCGAGTGTGATGGGCTGCCGGTTTGCAGCCAGTGCTATGCACGCCTGGTGCAATGCGTCAAAGGTCAGGCCATCGCGCAACCGGAACGGCGGTTTCAATGTCGCGTGCAGCCCGTATTTGCGTGGCACATCTGTGACGGAGGCAATGTCGATGCCACCTATGATCGGATGCGCGACCTGCATTCCCTTTTCCATGTCCCAGCCCAGCCAGCTGGTCGCAAAATCCGTCCAGGCCGCCCCGGCGGGCGGCGCAAAATAGATCGCGTATCGCGTGAATGTCACATTGGCCTCCTATTAAGTGGCCTTCCAATACCTCAGATTGTGTGAAGTTCAGATGACAGAAGACTTGATCCTTGCCAATGCCACGCTTGTGTTGCCGAATGAAACTGTCACCGGCTGTGTTCGAATTGTGGATGACACTATCATCGAAATTGACACCGGGAGTGCAGTTCCCGCAGGTGCGATAGACTGCGAAGGCGACTATGTCAGCCCCGGTCTTGTCGAGTTGCACACGGATAATCTTGAACGCCATATTCAGCCGCGCCCCAATGTACATTGGCCCCATGCCGCCGCCATTCTGGCCCATGACGCGGAACTGGCCAGCGTGGGGATAACAAGTGTGTTCGATGCGATGCGGGTTGGTTCAATCCCGTCCGGCGCCGGACGGTACGGAAAATATACCCGCGGCCTGTCGCGGGAGTTGTGGGAACTGCGCGAGCAGGATGCGCTTAAGATCAGCCATTTCCTGCATTTGCGGGCAGAGGTGTGTTCCGAGACACTGATCGAAGAACTGGACGAGTTTGGACCCGAGGATAGGGTCGGCCTTGTGTCCATCATGGATCACACCCCCGGCCAGCGTCAGTTTCGCGACATGGGCAAGCTGGAATCCTTTCTGAAGGGCAAATATGCAATGGACGATGATACGTTCTTTCAGCATGTGGCTCAGCTGAAAAGCCTACGTGATCGCAACGGCGATGTGCACGAGGTCGAAACCGTCAAGGCCGCGCGCCGATTTGGGGCCGTTCTTGCCAGTCATGACGATACGACCGAAGATCAGGTGAAGGTCTCGGCAGGTCACGGCATTCGGCTGGCTGAGTTTCCCACAACGGTGGAGGCCGCACGGGCGTGTCATGAACATGGTATCAAGGTTATGATGGGTGCGCCAAACGTTGTACGCGGTGGCTCTCATTCCGGCAATGTTGCGGCCCGCGAATTGGCCGAGCTTGGGCATCTGGACGTAATGTCCTCGGATTACGTGCCGTCGGCCTTGTTATTGTCTGCGGTCATGCTGGGTCAAATGTGGGGCGATATGGCGCGTGGAATGAAGACCGTCACATTGGCCCCGGCGCAGGCGGCCAGGCTGGAGGATCGTGGCGAGTTGCGCGCCAATGCCCGCGCCGATGTTATCCGTTTCCGGATGCGCGCGGGTGTGCCAGCCCTCAACTCGGTTTGGGCGCGCGGTCGCCGTGTGGCGTGATCAGGCCGTATAGAACAGGTAACGGTCCGGCGCGATCGTCTCGGGCCCTTTGATCTGGTTGATGCCGACAAGGGGCTGGCCGGAAATCAACAACCCACCGGGCTGCATCACTTGCGCGATCAACGGGCTGAGGCGCGCGGCCTCGGCCACATCTTCGTGTTTGATGCCGCGTCCGAAATCATAATGCGCCAACGCGATCTTGTGCCCCTCGGCCATCAGTTTCCGCAGCATGGGTTCAGCTTCGCCTTGCAGGAAATCTTCGGCCGGTGGGGTGCTTTCGGGATGGCATTGCAGCACACGATCCATCACCCAGATCCGGCGGTGCGGCAGAATTTCTCGCAGGTGGTCATAGGTGCGACCATTGCCCAAACCCATATCCAGCACATCGCCGGGCTGGCCACTGATCTGTTCGGCTGCCCAGTTCAGCCCGTCACGTTGGGCCGTCAGTCGGCGCAGCATGGAATCCAGTCGGCTCATGACGATGTCCTCACTCGTTCTTTGGTGCGACCCAGGGTGTGGCAGGACCGTCCAGCAGATGTTTCAGCAACGCCTCGGTAAAGGCCCAGATGTCCTGATCATGGACCAGGTGATGGGTCAATACTCCAAAAGGCTCGGCGTTGTCTGCGCGGCCTTCGCGCCTGTCCCGCAGGAGGTTAACTGTCTGTGCGATCAGGCGGTCCGGAGAGATCAGACCGCATGAACCCCGCCAGTCAATCGGGTCAAGATGTGTGTTGACCTGCTCAAGCCCCGCTGCCGCCATTTTTGTTCTGCGGGGCGTTGCCGTTGAAAGAACGCGATACCCCAGCGATGGAAGATGTTCGATGACTTCTGGTGCAATGCGGTTCCACGGAGGGATAAACATCGGCCGCAGGGTGTTGCCGAACAAGGCGCCAAGGCGTGACAATCCTGCCGCGGCATCCGCGACAACCTGGTCCAACGGACGGTTGAGACGAAACTCGGCTTTCTTCTCACCGGCGGGCGCATGGTTCGTGTGGGACCAACCGTGGACCACAGGGATGAGAGTTTCGCCGTGCGCAACATAGTCGGCCAGCGCAGCGGTTGCCCCGTGCGGAATGACAGCCAGATGCACCGGCAGGCCTAACTGCGTGGCCAGATCGGACAGCCGGTCCAACTGTGGTGTCGGGTCGATCGCGTCATCGTCTCGCCACCACAACGGCAACGAAAGGCCCGCTGCATGCCAATGGGTCAGCTCGACCTCAAGTGGGTGCCAGTCCGGGTTCATTTACGCCGTTCCAGCAGGTGCTTGGCGATCTCCACGGTTTGGGCCGCGCCATCAAATCCGAAGTCCTGCTGCGCGCGGGGTCCATCTGAAATGACGCGCTCTACGGCCTGCGCCAACGCCTGCCCGCTCAGGGTTCGGCTGAGAAGCACCTCGATGGCTGGCAAACTCGACAGGCTTTGCCCACGCAGCCCCTGTTCAACCTCTTTGCCATCATCGAATGGGACAAAAACAGCGGGTGTTCCGCTTTGCAGAATATCCATGGCGGTGTTGTAGCCGCACATGCTGACCGATGCCGCTGCATGGGGCAGCATCTGGCGAAAATCGGGGCGCACAGGTTCCAGAATTGCCGAGGTTTCTTCAGCCAGTTGGGACAGCTCTGCGATCCTTGCCTTGGCATCCGTCCCGCCGATCAACAGGCGCCAGCGCCTGTTGGGCATCTGGCGGGCGGCCTCGATGGCCGCGCGAAAGATCGGTTGCCCCACAGAACCGCCGCCGGCGCTGACAAGGATTTCGCCCTGCCCAACGGACTGCGGATGCGGTAGAGGCAGTTCCGGCGCCACAAAGCCGGTATAATGCAGCCGTTCCGCCAATCGGTCCGACACCGGCCAACTGACCGAAAGCGGCGTGACACTTTCGGTCGAGTGAACAAGAATGCCGTCATAAAAGCGGGTGACGATATCTTCGGTACGCTGGGCCTTGGCAGGTTTGGATGGCGGGGCCAGAATATCGCGGATCGATCCCAGGATGACCGGAGGCTGAGGCAGGGCCCGTGCCGCATTCAGGCTCGCGTCGAATTCCGCTGCCAGCGACCGGCGGCCAAAGGGGAAAAGCTCGGTTATCAGGATTTGCGGCTGAAAGCTGTTTACCGCCTGCACCATGGCTGTCACGCGCGCGCGATGATAATCAGCATCGGCCTCGGCACCGCTTTCAGTCAGAAGCCGCGTGAAATTGGCTCCATCCGATCTGAGCGGTGGCAAACCGAACAGGGTTAGCCCGCTGCTGTCTAGTTGAGGCGCAGGCATCCCGCCCGAGACGACCATGACCTCGTGACCGTCATCCCGGAAGGCCCGGCCCAATGTCAGAGCCCGGCTCAGATGCCCTGTTCCCAACAGGTGCGTGACAACGATCATCACCTTCATGGCAGCGGCCCATGTTTGATCAAGCGAACAGGGTCCGGATCTGCGGTCATCGTATTCATATCGACGATATACAGCCGATTGCGCTTGATCTTGAAGGGGGCGGGACCATCAAAATCCCAGCGCCACGCCTGGGCGAGAATGACCCGCATGATGCCAATATGGCAGACCGCGACTGTATCCTGCCGCAGCCCGGACACCCAGGGGTGCAGCCTGGTCCAGACCTCGGCAGGGCTTTCACCGTCAGGCGGGCGAAAATCCCAACTCCAGTCTTCGATATGGCGATACCCGCTGGTTTCATCGGCGATCAGGTCGACGCCTCGAAGTCCTTCCCAGTCGCCCCAATTCATTTCTATCAGCGCGTCCGAGGTTTTCGGGGCGCGCCCAGACACGATGCGTGCCGTCTCGCTGGCGCGCAGCAAGGGGCTGGACCAGATATCGGCGGCGGCCCATGGATCAGGCAAGCGATACCCGGCCAGCTCAGACCGCGCGTCGTCATCCAGCGGAATATCGCTGCGCCCCTGAATGCGCCCCGCGCGGTTCCAGTGGGTATGCCCGTGGCGAAGTAGTGCAAGACGGGTCATGATACATCCTTCAACAAGGGCCGTAGATGCGCCCACAACCGCGCGGTCGCCTGAGGTATAAGATGACGCCGGGCCACATAGCTGCGCGCATTCTCCCCAAGCGCGTGGCGCTGCGCGGTATCCTCAAGCAGGTTTTGCATGTGATCGGCAAGCCCTCTGGCCCCAGCTTCAACCGGTGGGTAAACCGCAGGTGCCAGCACGTCCCGAACGCCGGGACGATCCTGTGCGACCACGGGCAGGCCTGTCGCCTGCGCCTCAAGATAGACCATCCCATAGGCTTCGTTCACACCGGGCCAGACAAGCAGGGACGCGCGTTGGTAGGTATTCTGCAAGGCCGCCCGGTCGAGCTGGCCCAGAAAGTGCACCCGGCTTCCGAATGGCGCCATCAGGGTTTCGACTTCAGGCCGCGCCGGACCGTCCCCCGCGATGTTCAGGCGCCAGTCACATGTCAGGTGCGAAAGGGCCTCGGCCAAAATCCAGTAGGACGCCAGCTTGTCCCCATGCCGCATCATTCCGACAGCCAGCATGGGGCCGTCCCCGGTCGTAGCCACAGGCAACCCGGTTTCAGGCAGAAATGGCGGCAATTCAACCAGTGCCTGCTTGCCAAAACGGTCCCGTTCCAACGTAATCAGGTCATTGGCTGTGTGGTAGAATATGATATCCGCTGCATCACACGCCTGATGCGCCGCTTGGGCAAAATCGGCCCACGGCCCGTTCAGCCTGCTTGATGCGCGCGTGCTTTCCAGTTGCACATATGGGATGCCGCGCGCCTGGCAGACCTTGGGGCCCAGCAAGTCGGGTGCTTTGTAGTAATTGTGATAAGTCACCCACAGATCTGTATCAAAGGGCAATTCGGCGCTCAGCCGCTGCGCTTCAATCTCAGCCGCGCGAACAAGGGTTCGCTGTAGGTCCCGGTCTCCGATCTTGTCGTAGATGCGCAGGTCCGAGGCCAGTTCGATCTTATCCCCTTGCGCCGCCAAGCCGAGCATAAGGTTTCGCGCCATTTCGCGGTCGCCCGAGGGTATCTGGCTGCCGGGGGATTTCATTGGCGCATAAAACGCGACCCGCGCCATTACGCGTCTTCCATGCTCAGGGTTTTCAGCCGTGCCGACAGCCGTAAAATACCGGGTTCCATTCGAAAATCTGCAATCAGGCGGTCATAGGCTGCACGCGCCATAGATGCTGCCGTTTCCGGATCAGCGGCCAAAGCTGAAATGGCCGAAGCCAATGCAGCCGGGTCGTCATCAGACAGCACGCCATGCGTTCCGGATTGGATGAATTCCGGGATGGCCGAAACCGGTGTCGACAGAATTGGCAACTGCTGCGATGCGGCCTCCATCAACACGTTCGGCAATCCATCCCGGTCCCCGTCCGCAGCAACACGGCTGGGCAAAACAAACAGGTCGGCCTTGCGCATGGCTTCGATCACCTCGGGCTGATCGCAGGCCCCCCTCCAGGTGATGCGGTCCACGATACCAGCAGCGCGCACCTGTTTGTGTAGTGAGTCCCCAAGACCCCCGCCGCCAATGTGGGTCCAATGCCAGTCCAGGTTTTCCGGCAGCAGCGTGAAGGCCGCAATAAGGCGGTCAAAGCCCTTCTTTTCAACCAGCCGCCCAACGGAAATCATGTGAAACGGATCGCCAGCGGCGCGTATCCTGCGCTTTGGCGGTTCGGGGAAGCGCGACAGGTCCAGGCCATGATAGATAAGGTCCACGCGGTTGGGGTCATCAGCGAGGCTGCGCAGGTGTTCCGCGCCGATTGCCGTGCAGGTGGCTCCGAAAGCGGCCCCATATGTTGCAGCCTGCAGCTTTTCACGCTTTTCCCAGTCCGGTGAGGTCCAGATATCCTTGGCATGGGCGGAAAAGCTCCATGGCAGACCGCGCATGATGGCCGCATATCGGGCGACGGACGAGGGGGTGTGCATGAAATGGGCATAGAGCCCCTGCGTCTGGGCGGGTAACTCGGCGGCCAGAACACATGCTTGCCCAAACCGGCGGATGCGGTTCGGCGTGGGATCGCGGCGCAGGTCGTGCCGCCAGATCTTGTAGGCCTCGGCATAGCCGGGCAGGTCTTGGGCGGCAGTGCGGGCCGCCCACACCCGCTGTGGCTCCTCATGCAGGTATTCCGGCAGATAGCGAACCTGCCCCAAGAATCGATCGTGCAAAGGGTGACGTTTGGTGTCGGTCGGACGGCGCAGAGACCAGATGTCAAATCGGTGCCCGGCTTCCTGCAAGGCAACAAGTTCCTGAGCGATAAATGTTTCGGACAGTCGCGGCCAGCCTTTGACCACAACCGCCAGATTGGGAGAGGCCGAGTTCATCCAGTGGCTCGTTTCTGTTCCCGTGTCAGCAGGCTGTCAATGCGGTCGGTGACATAGTCCAAACCGTCCAGCAATCCACTTTGGATGGCATGCGACGGCACAGATTGGTGCGGCAGATTGCGGATGGCACGGATCATTGCGTCGGGTGTCAGGCTGTCGCGTCGTTCGTCCAGCATCTTGACCAGCCCCAGCTCTTCCGCGCGTGAGGCCCTTATCCACTGTTCCAGACGAGGTGTGGTGCGTGGAACAATGACGGCCCGTTTGTCGAAGGACAAAACCTCGCAAAACGTGTTGTATCCACCCATGCAGACCACGCCTTCGGCCCCTGCAAACAGCGTTTCGATCTGCGATTCAAATCCAACCGCAGTTACGCGACCATTCAATGCGGCAACCCGTGCTTCGAAATCGTTGCGCAATTCACCCGACAGGAATGGGCCATAGACCAACACGGCACGCGGCGACAGGTCTGGGTCTTTCTCGTAGGCGGACAGCACAAGGTTGACCAGCGCCTTACCATCGCCACCGCCGCCGGGTGTGATCAGGATATAAGGTTGCTGAGGCGGTTCCCCGACCGGGCCGAGATCGCGGCGCAGATATCCCGTCCAGTGAATACGCGATCGCGCTGACGCGCTCAGCCGCAATCCTTGCGTCGGATCGTAGATCGACTGTGATCCGTAAACCCAGATCTCATGATAGAACCGCTCGGTCGCTTCGATGGCTTCTTTGCGTGCCCATTCGGCGGCCAGCACTTCGGGTTCGTCCAGCACATCACGCAGGCCCAGAACCAGTTTCGTACCGCAATGGCGTTCGAGATATTTCAGTGTTGGCAACAGCTCACCCCGGAACCCTGTCGGTTCCTTGTCGACCACCAACACGTCTGGGTCGAACTGCTGAACCGCGGTCTGGATCAATCCCGCACGCAATTCGGTTACTTCGTCGATCCCCATTCCGATTGTGCGCGCGGCATACGAGCCGTCCGCACGCTTGGTCACACCGGGCAGGCGCACATGGTCAACCCGGCGCGGAAAAGTGAAACGGCCTGCCACGGGTGAACCCGTCAGGATCAGCGCCGAGGCGCTTGGGTCCGCCTGCGTGATTGCCGCAGCCAAGGCGCGGGACCGGCGCAAATGCCCCAGACCGAACGTGTCATGGCTGTAAAACAGGATACGCGGCGCGCGGTCCGGTTTAGAATTGGTTGTGCCAAGGCTCATAGTGTTGCCCGTCTTCTTGATCCCAGAGCGAAATCCGCGCGTTCGCTAGCGTTACCGTATATTTCAATACCACGCTTGCCAAAGGCGGATTTGCGCATTTGCAAATGTTTCAAGCATTGCGATTTGGCAACAGCGTTTTGACAACTTCGCGGCATATCGCACCACAGCTAGAGAAGATCGCATAAGGATCCCGATGAAGGCAATCGGGTCGGACCTGAAACTTTTGCCCGGTCATATTCAATTATGGCAAGATTGAAAACACCTGCGAGCATCAGAGTGCGCCAAGAACACGTCCAAACACGATATTGAGACGGAGTGATGCGAGTGTTTGAACTGCCTGAAACGCTTCTGTAATCTGGCCAATATCGGCAAAAACTGGATGCAAGACCCAATGCGAAATAACTTTCCGGCCGTATTTTTTTTGGCGTTGTGGGCCATTTTCCTGAGCGTTCCCACTGGTGCATTGGCGCAGACGTCCTTGATTCCCGGATATTCTTCCGGGTCGGGCAGTTCGTCCGGGACCGACAAGGAAAGTGATTTGGCCGCTGCAATCCGTGCTGCCAGCGATGCAGGCGCGAGTGTCATTGTCATCGACAGTGCCGGTCAGGTTGTGACAACGGCAGGTGGAAAGGATGCAGGTTCGGGGGGCGCGGACAGCGATTCGAGCAACCCGATGGGTGACGGTTCGCAGTTGATGAAGGCGCAAGAGCGGTTCTCGAAATTCCGCGAGTCGATGAATTCCCGTCTCGAGGCGCTGCCCTATTCTATTTTTGAAGTACAGTACATCCTGCGCCAGACCAGCCCAGATGGCCGTATCCAGACCTATGTCGAGGTGTTGGGCTGGAATATCCTGTTCCTGTTACTTGGGCGGTGGCTGTCGATCGAGATTTACGGGAAACGGTTCGCGCGCCGCTGGGTGGTGGCGCGGATCAAGGACGAACCACAGGGTTATCGGGAAAAGATGCCGTTCCTGCTGTTCCGGTTCCTGATGGGGATCGGTGCTACGGTCTTTGCAATGATCATGGCTTTGATCGTCGGGTATCTGATCTTTGGCGAGGCCGAGGATATCTCGGTCCAGTTCACGATCACCGCCATCTTTACGGCTTTTTTCCTGTCGCGCACGGTGTCGGACCTGTGGCGCATGGTCCTGTCGCCTTATCTGAGCCAATATCGATTACCGCCCTTTTCGGACAAGAATGCGCGCAGGCTGTACATCTGGGCGTCCGTGCTGGCGACCTATGATATTTCGGTCGTCCTGTTTTCCACCTGGGTCGCTGATTTTGGGCTGAACTACAATGTCTACGCCATGGTGTATGGCGGTCTGACGATGCTGGGCGCGCTGGGTAATATTCTGATGATCCTATTCAACGCCCGTGCCATCTCGAACGCGATCCGGGGTGGGCGGGCATCCGAACAGGTGTCTTGGCTGCTGCGGTTTGTGTCATTTGGCTGGGCGCCGGCATTGATCATCTATGTCGTGTTCAGCTGGTTCCGTCTGGCTGTTGATCTGGCGCTGGAGCATCCGACACCGCTGCCGTTGATTGCAAGCAGCTATCTGATCTTCATGTCCGTGGTCGTGGCCTATGGTGCAATGAACTACCTGCTGGAGCGGTATTTTGACCGCTCGCGCATGATTAGCGAAATAAACGGGGAAGCCGAGGCAGCGGATGAAGGCGTCATGGCGGCGGATATACCCGAGGCTGAACAGCCGAAGCAGCATCTTCTGACTTATGAAGACCTGGCCCGCCGGGTAGCCGGAATTCTGGCTTTCGTGCTCGGGGCTTATGCGCTTGTCGTGATATGGTACCCGAACGCGGACTGGAGCGAGGATCTGCCGGTAGAACGTGCGCTGGATGTGATGGTCGTCCTGTTTATCGGGTACATCCTGTTTCATTTCTTTCGGATCTGGATCGACAGCAAGATCGCTGAAGAATCCGACGATGGCACCGAGGTTGAACTGGGCGACGAAGGCGGGGAAGGCGGGCAAAGCCGTCTGGCAACGTTGTTGCCACTTTTCCGGGGCGCAATTCTGGCTGTTGTCGTGGTCACGATCGTACTAATTGTCCTGATGGAACTGGGTATCAATGTCAGCCCGTTGTTTGCGGGTGCCGGTGTGGTTGGTCTGGCCGTGGGTTTCGGGTCGCAAACGCTGGTGCGCGACATTTTTTCCGGCGCATTCTTCCTGCTGGATGATGCGTTCCGGAAAGGGGAATATATCGACATTGGGGATGTGAAAGGGACGGTCGAGAAAATCTCGGTCAGGTCCATGCAACTGCGTCACCATCTGGGTGCGCTGAACACCATTCCCTTTGGCGAGATCAAAGTGCTGACCAACTATTCGCGCGATTGGGTGATCATGAAGCTGCCGCTGCGCGTGACCTATGACACCGATGTCGAGAAGGTTCGCAAGTTGATCAAGAAATTGGGTCAGGAACTGTTGGCCGATCCCGTAATCGGAGACAATTTCATCCAACCGCTGAAGTCACAGGGCGTGATCGAGATGCAGGATTCAGCGATGATCATCCGGGTCAAGTTCATGACGAAACCCGGCGACCAGTGGCTGGTTCGCAAAAAGGTCTATCAGGACATTCGCGAGTTGTTCGCGCGAGAGGGGATCAAGTTTGCGCATCGCGAGGTCACTGTAAGATTGGCAGATGGCAAAGAGGCGGAAGACCTGACACCAAAACAGCGTGAGGCCGTGACAGGGGCTGTTCAGGCCGCAATTGACGAGGACTATCTGGACGATATCGGGCCGGATGGCGACGACCGGTAGAGAGTCCCGCCGCCGCTTTGTGTTGAGTCTCGGATGAGGTGCCACGAAAGCGTGAGGTCAGTTGGAAACGAAGGGCCAGACCGGGTCAGATGTGCCCAGTTTCGACGCCGGTAAATCCCATTGCAGCACAGTTTCACCGAGGCTTAGCGCTGGTTTGAGGCGGTGCCCCGGTCCCCAGCCCGAGGCTTCTGTTGCAGGGGAGTAATCCGTGGGCATCGGGCGAATGGGCTCAGCCTCGACGTCGTCTTTGCCGAGAATCGCCAAAAGCTCGGCGGTGCGGGCAAGGGACACATACGCATGCATGATGGAATTGCCCGACGCGGCCTCGGCCAATGCGGAAAGGACGGCGGCGGCCATTAGGTAGCCGGTTGCGTGGTCCAAAGCCTGAACCGGCAATGGCGTTGGTTTGTCTGCGTCAGCCCAACCCATGCCCGTATGCGCAATTCCCGCGCTCATCTGCACAAGGCTGTCAAAGCCGCGCCGGTTCGACCACGGGCCTTGCCAGCCATAGGCATTCAGCGTCACCTCGACCCTGTTCGGTGCCAGTTCATCGCGCTTAGCACGGGTCAGGCCCAGCGCGTCCAAAGCGCCGGGCCGGTACCCGTGCACGAATACATCGGCCTGGGACAAAAGCTCTTGCAGCCGTTCCATTCCATTGGTCGATTTCAGATCGAGATAAGAGCAGTGTTTGCCTAGTGAAATGTCAGGGATCACACCGGGTTCGTCCCAACCGGGCGGATCGATCCGCAAAACCTCGGCCCCGAAACCGGCCAATGTGCGTGTCGATACCGGACCCGCCAGAACGCGTGTCAGGTCAAGAACGCGCAACCCGGCAAGAGGTCTTGCAGAGGTTGCCTGCGGCCTCTCGCGCAGCTTGACGTACCGGGGGCCTTGCCAACCAATCAGCGGGTCGCGCGATACAGCGCGGCCCTGCGGATGTTCAAGCCATTCGGTCCGGCTGCGCATGGCAGCGGCCACGCCGCCTTCGGCCACAATATCGGTTTCCAAATCGGATATGGCCCGGGTTCTGACGGCTTTTGCCACAGCGTCACGCTCTGGCAGCGTTCCAAGAACCTTCATCGCTGCCGCGCGATGGCGTGGCAGGTTGGTGTGCAACCTGATCCACCCATCAGAAGCCCTGTAATCCCCCGCGACCGAATCCCAAAGGTTCGGCATTTCCCATCCATCAGGCTTGAAGGAATAGCCGAACCACAAGGATGCCAGCCGATGGTCGACGACGATCTCGGGTGCTTTCTGGGTCAGGTTCAGCGCCTGCATAAAGCGGGACATCTCTTGCCCAACGGCTGCAAAGCTGGCCGTCGCCAGTTCGGAAACGGCAAAAGCACTTGGCAGAGCGCCTGTGCCGACCCTGCGATATCGGTCGGCAGCCGGAAGGGTGGCAAGAAGGCTCATTGCTGATAAGGATCCAGGCTGTCGCGCAACCCGTCACCCAGGAAGTTGAAGGCCAGTACGATCACGATGATCGGCAGCATCGGGATTGCTGTCCAGGGATAGATCTCGATCGATGCGAGGTTTTGCGCGTCATTCAGCATCACTCCCCAGCTTACCGCTGGTGCACGAAGGCCCAGTCCAAGAAAGCTGAGCGCGGTTTCCCCAAGGATCATTGCCGGGATCGACAGAGTGGCAGATGCAATCAAATGAGACATGAAATTCGGCAACAAGTGCTTGCGGATCACCCGGCCCGAGCTTGCGCCCATCATTTCTGCGGCCCGTACATATTCTTCCTCGCGCAGGGACAGGAACTTGGCACGGACCGAACGCGCCAGCCCGGGCCAGTCGAGGATGCCGAGGATGATCGAAATGATGAAGAATACGGCAACCGGGCTCCAATTCGAAGGCACGGCGGCAGACAGTGCCAGCCACAGCGGCAATTCCGGCAGCGAGCGCAGGATTTCGATGACCCGGTTGATGACCCAGTCGATGCGCCCACCGAAATAACCCGCCATCGAACCGAACAGGATACCCAGAAAGAACGATACCGAAATACCGATCAGACCCACGGTCAGCGACAACTGCGCGCCATAGAGGATGCGGCTGAAGATATCGCGCCCCAACCTGTCGGAACCCCACAGGAACAAAGTGGCACCATCCGGCGCGCAGAAAAGATGCGTATCTGTCTTGATAAGACCTGCAAGTCGATATTCGGATCCTTCACAGAAGAACCGGATCGGGCGCGGGTCATCAGTGTCAGGGACGAACTTCCACTGGAAGGTTTCCAGATCCGCCTCGGCGACGATTGGAAAAACATGGGGGCCGATAAAAGCGCCGTCGTAAAACCAGTTCACGGATTGTGGTGGCGCGTACAGATGCTCTCCGTTCCGGTCATTAGGGCCATACGGCGCGATGAAACCGGCAAACGGCAGCATTAGATAGCACAGCAGCAGGAAGATACCCGAGATCAGGCCCAGCTTATGTGTGCGGAACTTGCGCCAGACCAACACCCAGTTTGGGGCATCCAGATCGGCGCGTTCCAGTTGCTGTATCGATGCCTGCGGATCAAAAGGCGCGTCATCGACGTAGCGATTGTCAGGACGTTCGGTCATGCTTCGCGCCCCTCATACCGTATGCGGGGATCCAGCATGACCAGCAGAATATCCGAGATCATCGTGCCGATAAGCGTCAGCAGCGCGACAAACATCAGGATGAATGCGGACAGGAATTGATCCTGCGTTTTCAGTGCTGTCAGCAAAGTCGGCCCGATGGTTTGCAAGCCCAGAACGACTGAAACCAGAACCGATCCTGACACCATTGATGGCAGAAGGTTACCGATGTCCGCAACGAACGGGTTGAATGCCACGCGCAACGGATATTTTGTTAGCATCCGCGACGGGGCCATGCCCTTGGCAATGGCCGTTTCCACATAGGGCTTCCCCAGTTCGTCGAGCATATTTGCCCGCAGGCGCTGCATCATCGCCGATGCGCCCGAGGTTCCGATGACAAAAGTCGGAACGATCAGGTGGATGAGAATGGATTTCATCTTGTCCCAACTCAGCGGCTGACCTTCGAATTGGGGGTCCATCAGACCGCCGATAGGCAGGTTGAAATACCGATGCCCGTAGTAGAACAAGATCAGGGCCAGCAGGAAGTTTGGGGTCGCCAGCCCCAGATAACCCACAAAGGCCGAGGTATAATCAATCCACGTCCGTGATCGCGCCGCAGCAATAACACCCAGGGGAAGGGCAACGGCATATACAAACAGGATCGCGGCAAGGTTGACGACGACCGTCAACCAAAGCGTGTCGCCTACAATCTCCGATACAGGCCGGTCGAACTCAAAGGACCAGCCGTAATTGCCTTGGATCAGACCTGAAAATCCGTGTGGTCCCGGCCAGAAGCCTATCCAGATCAGGTACTGTTCCCACATAGGGCGATCCAGAGCGTACTCGGCGCGCAGAAACTCGGCCTTGGCGACACCCGCTGACTGGCCCGAGGCCTGAAGCTCGGCAATCTGGTTGCTCAGGTAATCACCGGGCGGCAGGTTGATGATTATGAAGATCAGGACCGAGACCACCAACAATGTCAGCAGCATCGTGAAAAAGCGATACACCGCATAGCGCAGCATGACCATTTAGCTGCTCCTGCTTAGTCGGCGAAAAAGAACTCGTCCGGGCGGTGAACGCCGAAATGCGCACCGGGCTCCCATGCCCACATGGCCTGTTCCGGCACATTGCGCAGACGGTTCGACACGACAATGGGTTGGGGTGCTCCGTTCAGGATACCAATGGCATAAAGCTGATCGGCGTGGATTTTAAGCATTTCCGTCCAGATTTCCTTGCGTTCGTCGTCCGTTGTGGCGACCTCCCAGTTATGGGCCAGTTGCATCAGACGTTCTGCCTCGGGCATGTCGGGGGCTTCCCCGGCTTCACCACCTGTCTGGTAGAACTGGCCCCATTTTGGCCAGGCCAGGAATACCTGATCGGTGGGCGCCAGATAGGTTGGAGACGTGTGTGCCTGCGGGATGCCGTCATCCCATCCATACCAGACCGATGCCATCGAGTTGCCGGCAAACACCCGGTTGCGCAGGATATCGCGATCCAATGGGCGCATGACCAGCTTGACCCCGATCTCACGCCAGGTGTCGGTGACGATTTGCAAGGCGTTTTCAACCTCTTGCCGCTCACCAGCAGTTTCGATCACCAGTTCCATAGGACGGCCATCCGGTAACAGACGGACACCGTTCTTGTCGCGCTCGGTCAGGCCGACCTCATCCAGCAACGCATTGGCCTGGCCGACATCGTAACTGGCCCAGGCGGTGGCATTCCTTTCATCGTAAAAGGGCGAGGCAGGCAGAACCGACATTGCACCGGGGTGCGCAAGCTTGAAATACAAAGCCTGGTTGATTGTCTCGCGGTCGATGGCAAGGGAAAGGGCGCGCCGCACACGGACGTCACGCAACACTTCGCGCCAGGCGTCATCCTCGAAATTGAGGTTCGGATAGATCGCGATTTGCGATGCAACGCCGGTTTTCCACAGTAGTGTCTTGTAGCCGCCTTGCGCCTCGCCTTTTTTCAGGATGGAAGCGTCGCGGAAATCCAGGCCCCGACCTTGCAGGTCGCTTTCCCCTGCATTGGTTTTGGCGGCAACCAGACCGGGGGCAACGATCTCCATCTCGACCACATCGATATAGGGCAGCTGAACCCCTTTGCTGTCGATACGGTGGTAATAGGGGTTACGTACGAAATTGTGGCGGATTTTCTTGCCGGAACTTGCGTTCAGCCACGGTTGCAACGTGGGCAATTCGTGATTGTCGAACTTGTACAGGTTGTCGAGCTTGTTGTGCAGCGCGGCCCAGCTTTTGACGCGGGCATCGTCGACCAGAAAGGCAAGTTCCTCGGGGTCGGCATATTTCTCGTGATATCGTTTCAGGAACGCTGCGGGACGATAGATAAAGGGCGGTCTTGCCTGAGCCAGCGATTGTAGAAAACCCGGGTTAGGGTTCTCCCATTCGAAAATCACAGTGGTTTCATCCGGGAAGGTAACGGTGGGTGATTTGCCTTCGACTATCAGAAAATCCGGCGGGCCTGACGGGCTGAGCAATTTGTTGTTGGCAACGTCTTCCCACCAATAGCGGAAATCTTCCGACGTAAACGGAGAGCCGTCGGACCATTTGTGCCCTTCGCGCAGTTTCAGGGTGAACTTGCGGCCGTCTTCGTTTTCAAACGACGCCAGCAAATCGGGGATAATCTCGTAGTTCTGGTCGAAACCGACCAGCCGGGCATAGCCATAGACAACCATCTGGCGAATATCTTTGGAGCGCGTGATCATGGTGCGCAGGGTGCCGCCCTGTTTGCCGAATTCGCGACCCTTTGCTGCCAGATCGACAATCAGTGGGTCCTTGGGCAGGCGCTCCTGAACGGGAGGCAGATTGCCCGCTTCTACTTCCGCGTTCCAGAACGCGCTTTCCTGCGGCGTCGGGATCGTCTCGGCCGTGGCGGGCAGCATCCCGATGAACGCCAGCGAAGCGGCCAGGATCAGGGGGCGAGTGGTCTTAAACATGGCAACGTACCTTATGGCCCGGTTCCAATTCCACCAATGAGGGTATCACGGTGTCCGAGAAACGAAAGGCTTCATCCCAACTGTCCGGCGCGCCGGCGCCCAAGGAAACCACTTGCAGGTCGATCGGGCGATTGATGTCGGGTTCGGGTTGAGCGGCAATCAGCGCTTTGGTGTAGGGGTGGCGCGGATTGTAGAAAAGAGTTTCGGGTGGTGCTTGCTCGACGATCAGGCCTCGACGCATCACGGCAACTTCGTCGGCGATCCGTGCGACCACAGCCAGATCGTGCGAGATGAACAGATAGGACAGATTCAGGCTATCCTGCAGATTTTCCAACAGGGTCAGAATCTGCCCCTGTACCGATACATCCAGCGCCGAGGTGGGTTCGTCACACACGATGAGCTGCGGGTCGAGCATCATGGCGCGGGCTATCGACAGACGTTGCCGCTGGCCCCCCGAAAAGGCGTGTGGATAGCGTTTCAGCATGTCGGCTGTCAGGCCGACGCGCTGCAACATCTCGGCGGCCTTGTCGCGCTGCTCGGCGGTTGTTCCGATGCGGTGAATTTCCAGCGGCTCAGTCATCGCGTCCTGAATGCGCATCCGCGGGCTGAGCGAGCTGTAGGGATCCTGAAACACCATCTGCGCATTGCGCTGAAACGCCGTGCGCTGGGCGCGGGTCATGTTGTGCACCGTGACGGGATCGGCATTCGGCGCGGTGCGAAACAGGACTTCTCCGCCGGGATCGGGCAGTTCCGCACCCAACGCGATCCGCGCGGCTGTCGTTTTACCTGATCCGCTTTCACCGACAATGGCCAGCGTCTTGCCACGTGCAAGATTCAGATCGACCCCTTTGCACGCATAGATTTCCTTGTCGGCCTGCCACCCTTTGCTGGACCGCATCGTGTAGGTCTTTGAGACGCCCTTCATCTGAAGGATCAGATCGTCGTCCGGCATCGGTATGCCCACAGCAGCCTGATCTGGAATTTCCGGCGCAGCATCAAACAGTTGTTTGGTATATGGATGCGCCGGGGAGGTCAGGATTGGTGCGGCCGGGCCAGCCTCCATGATGCGGCCCTTGTGCATGACCACAACCTGTTCGGCCATGTTGGCAACCACGCCCAGATCATGGGTCACCAGAATAAGCGCCATGCCAGTCTCGCGCTGCAATTCCTTGATCAGCCCCAGAACCTGAGCCTGAGTGGTCACATCCAGCGCGGTGGTTGGCTCGTCCGCGATCAGCAACTCGGGTTTGGATACCATGGCCATCGCAATCATGGCGCGTTGGCGCATTCCGCCCGACAGCTCGAACGGGTAGGAGTCATAGGCGCGCTGCGGATCTGGAAAACCCACGCGCTCGAACTGCGTCAGGACCTTTTTTCGCGCTTCAGACTCGGAAAGCCCACGATGCAGCCACAGGACTTCACTGACCTGATTCCCAATCTTGTGCAGAGGTGACAGTGATCGCATTGGTTCCTGAAAGATCATCGAAACGCGATTGCCACGAATGCCGCGCATTTCCCGTTCGGTGACCGCTGTCAGGTTACATGTGCCCTTGGAATCATTCAAAGTTATCGTGCCGCTGCGTATCTGGGCCGTTCGCGGCAGAATCCGCAAGACGGCCCGGCACGTGATGGTTTTACCCGATCCCGATTCACCGACCAGCGCCAAGGTTTCCCCTGGTTTGACATCAAAGTTCACATCCGCGACCACGGAACTTCCCGCACCAAAGCCGATGCTGAGGTCTCTGACGCACAACAACGCGCTCATGCAGGCTTTCCAACCGTTTGGCCGCTTGGTGACATCGGTCGTTTCAACTCCCCGTGATTTTTTCGCCAGTGTCGCGCGGTTCCGCCTGTCTAGTCAAACCCGTTCTTGGGCTGAAATGTCGCGAAAATGTGAAACTTTGGGCTTCGTCGCTACACAAAGTCTTGAGAATTTGTCATCTAAGGCGGCGTCGGGGGCATCTATGCTTTCGATTGGTATCAAGGAGATATTTACCGGTGTCCAAGAATCAAAGCCGTCTGGACTTGTTTATCGATCGAATGGTGTCACAGCGCGCCTGTCTGGATCACGCGATTGCGCAAACGGCAGGCATGGCAGGTCCGGTGTTTGAACTGGGTCTGGGCAATGGGCGCACCTATCATCATCTTGTGCAGCATATCGATGGACGCCCTGTCTTTGTGTTCGAACGCGCGGTGGCTTCGCACCCCGATTCAACCCCGCCCGAGGATAGGGTGATCTTGGGAGATGTGCGCGAGACGCTGCCAGCGGCGGTCGACAGGTTTGGACCGACAGCAAGCCTGATCCATGCAGATCTTGGGGGGCATAATCGCGAAAAGAACGACATCTTTGCGCGGCTTGTTTCCCCGTTGATCGAGCCCTTGCTGGCATCGGGTGGATTAATGGTATCAAGCGACCGGATGTATTTCGAGCGGCTGGAGGAAATGCCGTTGCCCGAGGGTGCCGTCGAAGGGCGCTGTTTCATCTATCGGCGCTGACCAGAGAGAAGGGGCCTGCATGATATTCTACGATTGCTCTACGGCCCCAAACCCGCGCCGTGCTCGCATGTTCATCGCGGAAAAAGGGTTGGACATCGAAACGCACGAAATCTCGATTGCTAAGGGCGCGCAGTTGAGCGCTGAGTTTCGTGCAGTGAACCCCCGGGCCACAATCCCGGTTCTGGTAACGGATGAAGGCGCAGTCCTGACCGAAAATCTTGGCATCGCCGCGTATCTTGAAGCGCGTTTCCCCGAGCCGTCCTTAATGGGCCGTACCGCTGATGAAAAAGGGTTGGTCTTGATGTGGAACGCAATTGCCGAGCAGCAGGGCGGTGCGCCCATCGCTGAGGCTTTGCGCAACAGCCACCCGGCGTTCAAAGACCGTGCTATTCCCGGCCCTGTTAACCATGCGCAGATCCCTGAGCTGGCGCTACGTGGGCGCGAGCGGGTTGCGTCGTTTTTCGAGCTGCTGGAGGCGCGGCTGATGCAAAGCGCGTATGTCGCTAGCGATGTATTCACTCTGGCGGATATATCCACTTTTGTTTTTGTCGATTTCGCGCGCGTCATAAAGATGCGGATACCGGACGGCAATACGAACACGCAGGTCTGGTTTGAAAGCGTGAAAGCCCGCCCAAGCGCGCAGCTTTAGGTTTGCAAAGCAATAGGTAGAGTTCTCTCATTCCGCACTGTACAGAAATGTCTAGACAGAACTGAACAGTGCTACTAGCGTCTTCCAAGATTCTGTTCAGGGAGGTCGGGATGAAATCCCAATATCGCGTAGTGGTCATTGGAGGGGGCGTCGTTGGTGCCTCGGTTCTGTATCATCTGGCCAAATTCGGCTGGTCGGATGTGGTCATGCTGGAAAGGCGGCGGCTGGCTTCGGGATCGTCATGGCACGCGGCGGGCGGCATCCATGCCCTGAACGCGGATCCAAACATGGCCTCGTTGCAGGCCTACACAATCGACCTGCTGAGTGAGATCGAAAAAGAATCGGGCCAGAATATCGGTTTGCATATGACCGGTGGCCTGACTTTGGCCGGTACGCCTGAACGCTGGGAGTGGTTGCAGGCCAATTACCGCATCTTCCAGTCCATCGGTATTGACGACTGCGAGTTGCTGACCCCGCAAGAGGCACAGAGACGCTGCCCGATCATGTCAACCGACGGTGTTTTGGGCGCGATGTGGGCGGATCGCGAGGGGTATATCGATACAACAGGTACTGTTCAGGCTTATGCTACTGCGGCCAGGAAACGTGGTGCCGAATATTATGAGGAAACCAAGGTCGAGGAATTGATCCAGACGGCGGATGGCTGGCAGGTGGTGACCGATAAGGGCACGATCACCTGTGAACATGTGGTCAACGCGGCCGGGCTCTGGGCCAAGCAGGTTGGGCGCATGGCAGGGGTAGAGCTGCCAGTCTCACCGTTGAAGCACCACTATCTGATCACGGACACGGTGTCCGAAGTGGCGCAGGCGGACTTCGAGTTGCCGATGACCGTGGACCTCGAAGGGTTCACCTATATGCGGCAGGACCAGAAGGGCGTTCTGGTGGGGATCTACGAGGTCGATCACGAACACTGGGCGATGGATGGCGCGCCGTGGAACTATGGCGAGGAACTGTTTCAGGAACAGCTTGACCGGATCGAGAACGAGCTGACATTGGGCTTTGAGCGGTATCCGTCGATCCAGAACGTGGGCATCAAGACATGGGTCAATGGTGCTTTCACGTTTTCACCGGATGGTAACCCGCTGGTTGGTCCGGTTCCGGGTAAACGAGGGTATTGGACGGCCTGTGCGGTCATGGCAGGGTTCCTGCAAGGTGGTGGCGTTGGGAAAACACTGGCCGAATGGATGATCCATGGCGAGCCCGAAGCCGATGCCTGGCCGATGGATGTGGCGCGCTATGGGGAATTCGCACAGAACAAGCGGTATATCCGTGAAACCACTGGCCAGTTCTATTCGCGCCGCTTCGTGATGACCTACCCGAACGAACAATTGCCTGCGGGTCGCCCGCTAAAGATGGCTCCGGCGCATGACGCGATGACTGAGGCCGGATGCAAATGGGGCGTCAGCTGGGATCTGGAGGTGCCGCTGTATTTCGCACCCAAAGGGTTCGAGGAAACGCCGACGCTCAAACGTTCGAACGCGCACGACATCGTGGCGGCTGAATGCAGAACCATCCGTGAGGGCGTGGGCCTGATGGATATCACGGGCTTTTCCCGCTTTGAGGTTTCCGGTCCCAATGCCAAAGCGTGGCTGGATAACGTTATGGCTTCGAAACTACCCGCGCCGGGTCGTGCCAAACTGGCGCCGATGCTGGGCGAAGACGGGCGGCTCAAAGGCGATCTGACCGTGTTGAACTGGGGCGATGGCACCTGGTGGATCATGGGCAGCTATTACCTGCGCGCCTGGCATATGCGATGGTTCAACGATCATATGATGGATGGGGTCACCGTCCGCGACCTGGGAGAGGAGTATTGCGGGTTTGCCGTGGTCGGACCGAAATCGCAGGCGGTGGTCGAGAAACTGGCCGAACAGGATATCTCAAACCTGAAATTCATGGGCTGCGGTGATTTCGACATCGGCCTGGTCCGTGCCCGCGTGGCCCGCATGTCGGTGACCGGCGAAAAAGGGTATGAAATCAACTGTCGCTATGGCGATCACATCAAGCTGCGCCGCATTTTACTGGAAGAGGGTTCAGAAGAGGGAATCCGCGAGTGCGGTTTCAATGCGATGCTGTCAACGCGGCTTGAGAAAAGCTTTGGCATCTGGTCGGCAGAGTTCACGCAGGCTTACACACCCGGCATGACAGGCATGGATCGCTGGATCGACTGGGACAAGGAGTTCATCGGCAAGAAGGCCGCTTTGGCCGAACGGGATGGCAATGGCCCGGCGCAGGTACAGGTAACACTGGAAATCGATGCGTTGGACGCCGATGCCAGCGGGTATGAGCCGGTCTGGGCCAATGGCGAACGCGTGGGTTTTGTGACTTCAGGCGGTTATGGGCACCACATCGGCAAGTCGTTGGCGATGGCCTTGATTGACCGTGACAAGGTGGACCCGGGTACGGAACTGTCTGTCCATGTGGTGGGTGTGGAATGTCCGGCGCGAGTAATTGCGCCGTCGCCCTACGACCCTCAGGGCAAAGCGATGCGGGGCTGATCATGGCCGCTCCGGACCGACGACGCCGAAGGCGAGGGGGCGAGGCTGCCCCGCAGCCCAGCCGCGACGTGAACTATCGCCAGCTTAGGAACCCTTTCCCTTTGATGGAGGTGTTTCCGGCTGACCAGATCGCGGACATGCACGAGACAGCGTTGCGTACGCTCGAGGAGTTGGGTGTAAAGACCCTGCTTCCCGAGGCACGCAAGCTGTTCAAGCAAGGTGGCGCGCGCGTGGATGAAGACAGTGAAATGGTCTTTATCGGGCGCGAGATGGTTGAGGCTGCAGTTGCCTCGGCCCCCAAATCTGTCGCTTGTAGCGCCGGTTCGCGGCATCGTGATTTCACTCTGGAACTGGGTTCGCTGGTGTTTCAACCGGGGGCAGGCGCGCCGAACGCAACCGATCTGGAACGTGGCCGTCGCCCGGCGACAGGTCAGGATTATCTGGAGTTTCTGAAGCTCACCCATCATTTCGATGTGTTCCAGATGATCTCTCCTCAGGTTGAACCTCAGGATGTACCGACGCATCTGCGCCACTACTTCACGACACAGGCACAGATGGAACTGACCGACAAGTTCCCGTTCTTCTTCTCGCGCGGCACGCCGCAGGTCATGGATTGCTTTGAGATGCTGTCCACGGCGCGAGGTCTGTCGGATGATGAGTTCCGGGGCAACGCGCATTGTTACACAATCATCAACACAAACAGCCCGCGCACGTTGGACATTCCCATGGCGCAAGGCCTGATCGACTTTGCGCGCCACGGTCAGATGTCGATCATCACACCGTTCACCCTGATGGGGGCGATGGCGCCGATCACCGTGGCCGGGGCAATCACCCTGTCCCATTCCGAGACGCTGGCCGCGCTGACCTTGGCGCAGCTGGCCAGACCGGGCGCTCCGGTGTGTTATGGCACGTTCACCAGCAATGTGGACATGAAATCCGGCGCGCCTGCATTCGGGACGCCCTCGCATTTTCAGGCGTCACTTGCTGCGGGCCAGTTGGCGCGTCACCTTGGCCTGCCCTGGCGGTCGGCGGCAGGGTCAGCGTCAAACAGCAACGACGTGCAAGCGGCGAATGAGAACCAGTTTGGCCTTTGGGGTTGCCTGATGGCCGGGGCGACTGTGATCATTCATTCCGCGGGCTGGCTGGAAGGGGGATTGACCGTATCCTTCGAAAAGCTGGTCTGCGATGCCGAGGTGCTGAATATGGTGGCCGAGCTTTGCGCGGGCGCGCAGGCGGGGTCCGCCGAGATTGGCTTTGATACCGCTTTAAGTGAGGTCGCGCCCGGCGGCCATTTCTTTGCTTGCCCCCAGACGATGGAGCGCTACACCACCGAGTTCTATCAACCGCATGTCCATGACTACGCCAATTTCGGCACATGGACCGAGCGCGGTTCAACAGATGCCAACCAACGTGCAACGGGGGTTTGGCAGGGTATCTTGAACGATTTCAAGGCCCCTGCCATAGACAATGATCGTTTTGGTGCCTTGCAGGACTTTATCGCACGTCGCACCGCAGAGGGCGGGGCGCCACCGGAGAGTTGAATGAACAACAAACCTATCCTTCACCGCGATGATCCCGAGGCCGAGCCCCTGATCGGCAATATCAAGGTCACCCGAGACGATTGGCTGAACGTAGCGATGGACGTGCTGATTTCGGACGGGGTGGACCAGATCAAGGTTCTTAACCTGGCCGAGCGGATGGCCGTGTCACGTTCATCCTTCTACTGGTACTTCAAGTCCAGACAGGAACTTTTGGATGCACTGCTGGCGCGGTGGCAGGCGACCAATACGGTTGCGCTTGTAAAACAGGCCGAAGCACCAGCCGAAACGATAACAGGCGCGGTCTGCAATGTGCATCGTTGTGTGGTCAACACGGACTTGTTTGACACCGCATTGGATTTTGCCGTGCGCGACTGGGCGCGTAAATCGGGCAAAGTACGCCGTGCGCTGGACCAGTCAGACACACGGCGACTTGAAGCTTTGCACGCGATGTTCGCCAGATACGGCTATTCCGAGATCGAGTCCGAAACGCGTGCGCGCGTGCTGTATTACATGCAGATCGGATATGATCTGGCACAATTGAACGAACCCTTCGAGACGCGGATCTCGATGGTGCCGCATTACCTATACGCCTTTACGGGCGTTGAACCGAAACCCGAAGAAGTTGAAGAATTCAGCGCATATTCCCGGCGCTACTGGAAAGGAGACCCGACATGAGTCAACCAGACGCAATCATCATTGGCACAGGTGTGATCGGCGCGGCCATCGCGTTCGAAATGTCCAAGGCGGGCTGGAAAACCCTGTCTCTGGATCGCAACGCACAGGTTGGGCACGGTTCAACCGCCGGGTCCTGCGCGATCATCCGGATGCATTATTCCACCTTCGACGGAACGGCGTTTGCCTGGGAAGGGTATCATTACTGGCGCGACTGGGCTGACTATCTTGGCCTGCCAGAGGGGGCCAATCTGGCTCAGTTCCGGGAAACCGGCTGCCTGGTCATGAAGACCGACGCGAACGGGATGCTGGAAAAGCACATGCGCAATTCATCAGAACTGGATTGCCCGTTCGAAGAATGGTCGGGGGAAAAAGTGGTTGAACGCCTGCCGGTTTATTCGTTGGACAGCTTTGCCCCGGCGCGCCGCATGGATGACCCGGAATTCGGCCAGCCCAACGGGCGAAAGATGACGGGTGGAGTGTACTGGCCGCAGGCGGGATATGTCACCGACCCGGCCTTGTCGGCGCAAAACCTGATGGATGCTGCCAAACAGCACGGGGCCGAGGTCCGCACCAGTGCCGAAGTTACCGAGATCCTGACCGAAGATGGTCGCGTTTCCGGAGTCAAGCTGGCCTCGGGCGAAGAAATCCGCGCAAGGGTTGTCGTGAACGTGGCCGGGCCGGGCTCGGCTATCATCAATGGGATGGCAGGCGTTCTGGACGACATGACCATCAAAACCCGCCCCCTGCGGCAAGAGGTCGTGCATGTCCCTGCCCCGGAGGGGTTCGACTTTGAAAACGACGGAACCATCGTCTCGGACAGCGACATCGCCTGCTATTGCCGCCCGGAACACGGCAATCACATCCTTGTGGGATCTGAGGACCCGGAATGCGATCCGCATCAATGGTGCGAGGATGATGTCACCTATAACCGAGAGTTCACGGACCAATGGACCACACAGGCCATGCGATACGCGCAGCGTGTACCCAGCCTTGGTATTCCATCAAAAACGCGGGGTGTGGTTGACCTTTACGATGCCTCAACCGACTGGATTCCGATCTATGACAAATCCAGCTTGCCGGGGTTTTACATGGCCTGCGGGTCCAGCGGGAACCAGTATAAGAATGCACCGATTGCGGGTAAGATGATGGCGGCGCTGATCGCGTATTGCGAAGGCGGAGCGGATCACGACGCGGAACCGTTGCAATTCGAACTGCCTTATATCAAACGGATCATCGACGTGGGCTTTTACTCACGCAAGCGCCCGATCAATGAGGAAAGCAGCTTTTCGGTTCTGGGCTAGTCGGGTTTTTGCAACAATCAAAGTCGAGCGGGGCAGGTTTACAGCTTACCTCGCTATGACCGACCGAAGGATCGGCGCATAGCTTCCAGGCTGCGAAACGGACAGTATACCCTGATGTTAGTTACGTTGCCGCGAAGGTGACCCAGGCCCAGACCATCGCCACATAGGTCAGGTTGTGCAGGCACTGATCCAGCCCAGTTGCACGCCAGAATGCGGCCTGCGTGGGCTCAAGTTGTTTCTTGTCTGAATAGCTGGCTTTCACGAAATCGATATTGAAGTGAATGACCCATTCAAGCAATTCGACAATCAGGATAAACAACAGAGGCGCGCCGAAAGCGGCAAACACGATGACAGAGCCCGCAACATGAACTGCTGCGTGCTGCGCGCGTCCCAAGTGAAAATACTCGCCTCTGCCAGAGAGCATCTTCGGTGTCTGGAGGTAGTAGTCAGCGAACATATGCTTGATCTGTAAAAGGCAAAGCATAAGTAGCACTGCGCCAATACTGGCAGTCAAAAGAACCCTCCCGATATCGTTCAAAACTGACTTTAGGCAATAACACGGCCATGCGTAAATGAACTAGTTCACATAAGATAAAGAAAATTCTCAGGTGGGAAAAAAATTGCATAACGTGTCAGTATGGCAGTAAATTCAAACTGTTGAATTTGGGCGCACGGCGTCCGGGCCGTGTTATCGGCCAGCAGTAGGGGCAGGTTCCATAGAACGCACGATTTTCCGCTTTATCTGGAAATACTCCAAACGCGATCAGCTGATCCTGCTGGCTGTGACGGCGACGTTGTTTCCGTTGCTCTATCTTACACTGGAGTTGCCCAAGCGTATCATCAACGACGCAATCGGTTCGACAACGGCCGAAGTGGATGTCTGGGGTTATACGCTTTCACAGACGAATTTCCTGATTATTTTGTGTTTTGTTTTCTTGGCTGCAGTGCTGGCGCACGGGCTGATGAAAATGCGCATCAACACCATGAAGGGTGTGCTGAGCGAACGCATGCTGCGACGGTTTCGGTATCAGCTGGTCAGCCGCGCGCTTCTTTTTCCGCAACCTTATTTCGAACGGGTCAGCCAAGGTGAAATGGTCTCGATGATCACGGCTGAAAGCGAACCAATGGGGGGGCTGATGGGCGATGCGATCAGCCAGCCGGTTCTGCAAGCCGGTCAGATGATCACCATCCTTTCTTTCCTGTTCTTGCAAAGCTTTTGGTTCGGGCTGGCCGCTGTCGCCCTGATCCCGGTACAGGCCTGGTTAATCCCCAAATTACAACGTCAGATCAACCTGTTGAACAAGAAACGCATTCAGGAAGTACGGGCGTTGGCTGCCCAGATCGGCGAAAACGCGGCAGGGGCGTCAACCCTACGCAGCAATGGCGGTTGGCGCTATCGCAGGGCTATGGTTTCCGATCAATTGGGGCGGCTTTTCACGATCCGCTTTGAGATTTACCAGAAGAAGTTCTTTATGAAGTTCATAAACAACTTCATCTCGCAGCTGACACCATTCATGTTCTACCTGATTGGTGGCCTTCTGGTGTTGCAGGGTTCGGTTTCGCTGGGGGCATTGGTTGCCGCGCTGGCGGCGTACAAGGATCTGAGCTCACCCTGGAAAGAGCTGTTGACCTATTACAACCAAACCCAGGACATGTCGTTGCGCTGGGAAATCGTCGTTGACCGTTTCGATCCGGCCGGATTGAAGGATGAAGTGCTGTTCGAGGGCGAACCAGCAGAGCGCCCCCACCTGAGCGGCGATATCGTGTTGAATCACGTTTCAGTTCGCGACATGGACGGAAATCAGGTGCTGGATGATCTGAATCTTACTTTTCCCGGTGGCAAGACGATTGGTATCGCCGCACCCAGCGAAGAGGATCGGCGCGCCATGGGTGAGCTGCTGACCCGCGAGATTTTGCCCGCTGCCGGCACGGTTCAGGTTGGGGATCTGAACCTGGCAGATCTGCATCAGGGCGTTGTGGCCGCGCGTATCGGGTACGCAACGTCCCGCCCGGTCATGTTTCAGGGAACGTTGGGTGACAACGTGATGATGCCGATGCGATTCAAACCCTTGGCTGAATCCTCAGACGACCCTGATTTTGCCGAGACTTTGCGGGCTGGAAACAGCATGGATCCGTTCAGGGTGGAATGGCTTGACCCGGCGCTGGCCGGGTTCGAAGACGCGACGGCGTTGCGCGACTGGTGGTTGCAGCTGATTGATGGAATGGGGTCCGGTGCAGCCTTGTTTCGGCGCGGTGCCGAACAAAGCTTTGTTGCGACCGAACACTGCGAACTGGCAAGGAAACTGGTCGAGCTGCGCCCGCTTGTTCGGCGGGCGGTCCATGACGCGGGTCTTGAGCAGCAGGCGCTGATATTCGACCGGAATGCTTACAACCCGGCGCTGCCTGTTGCCGAGAACCTGCTTTTTGCGACGCCCCGCGTGCCGGTGACGCAGGCGTTGCTTGCCCGGCAGAAGGTTTTTCTCATGCAGTTGCGAGAGCTGGGGCTGGATGAGACGCTGATCGCCCTGACCCGTGACGTGATCGAGATGCTGCGACAGATCTTCGGGTTCGACGGAACCGACCATCCGTTGTTCCGCAAGCTGGGTCTTGATGCAAAGACTTATGAGGCAGCTGTGGAGCTGGTTGAACAGACCCGCAAAGAGGGAACATCAGGGCTGGATGACGAACAGCTGGCCAGTATGTTGGCCGTGCCTTTCGTCGTCTCGGCTGAGCAGATTGGCCCGGCTTTCACGGATGAGCTGAAAGACCGCATTCTGGAACTGAGGCAGAGTCATTCGGATAAGCTGTTGGAAAGCCTCAAGGACGCATTTGTTCCGCTGGATCCGGAAGATTTCGCGCCTGGATTGACGGTCATGGAAAACGCGCTGTTCGGCAAGGTCAGCCAGATAGGCGGCGCGCGATCGGATGAGGCCCGCAAGGTCATTGTCGACGTGTTGGAGGAGAACGGCGCGCGTCCTTTGGTGGTCGAGCTGATTTATGACATTCCGGTTGCTTTGGGTGGGCAGAGCCTTCCGGCGGTTTTTGCCGAACCGCTGGCGTTTACCCGCGCGACAATCAAGAAGCCAGATATCCTGATCCTGGAGCAGGCATTGGCCAGTTACGACATGAAAACGCAGGTATCGGTTTACAAGAAGCTGCGCGAGTTGCTGCCGGATGCCACGGTGTTCTACCTCAATGACCAGTTCGAAAACCCGGACGTATTCGACATGTTCGTGGAAATCCGGCAAGGTCGTGTCGTCTCGGATGGAGGACCGGTAGACGTGGGAAAAGACAGCGCATCTTCAGCAGACCTGGCGCGGAAACTGCGCGCGCTGGAGCAGACCCCCTTGTTTTCGGGTCTGGACCGGAGGCAATTGCGCCTTCTGGCTTTTGGGGCGCAATGGTTCGATGCCAAGCCTGGGCAGGTGGTGTTCCTGAAAGATGATCAGCCCACCGATGGCGCATATGTAGTGCTGGAGGGAGAGGCAGGCCTGTACCTGCCACAGGAAGATGGACCCGATCAGTTGATCACCACCGTGGGGCCGGGCGCATTGGTGGGTGAACTTGGTCTGATCCGCAAAGAACCACGCGCGCTGAGCATGATAGCCGAAACACAACTATCCTGCCTTAGGATCGGTGAGGAAGAATTCCTGGCCGTTGTGGAAAACGATGCGGCAACCGCGTTCAAGCTGATGCAGGTGATCGCCGGTTACGTGTCCAATTAGGCGTGATCAGCTGGCAGGCTCGCAGAACAGCTCGTACAGCAGACCGATCATCTGCGCTGCATTTCCATCGCTTAGCGAATAATAGATCGTTTTGCCATCTCTTCGGGTGGTGACAAATCCTTCCTCCCGCAGACGGGCCAACATTTGGCTGACGGCGGCTTGTCGCAATTGCAGCAAATCCTCAAGCTGGCCTACCGATTTCTCGCCATTCCCAAGGTGGCACAGGATCATCAGGCGCCCTTCATGCGCCAGTGTCTTGAGAAATGCAGCCGCGCGGGCAGCATTTTCTTTCATTTCTGATGGTGTGTCCGAGGTGTGTGCCTGAGGTTCGGTTTCTAGGAGTGTCACGTTTTGACCGTTGTGCCGTTGATCTTGGGTCAATATGCCTCAAACCCGTCTGTGTTGTCACCCCTCGGTTGCAGGGGCACCGCCCTGAAAAGCATTGCCATTAACGTAATCGCACGGCTCTTCCTGCATCTGCAAGTGCAAGCCGCGACCTTCATACGGGTGCGCGCGGGCCAGGTCTTCGTCGACATCGATCCCAAGTCCCGGCGCTGTCGGAGCGATCACGAAGCCGTCCTCTATCTGAATGGAACCTTTGATCAGCTGGTTGTGGAACGGTGTTTCAATGGTTTCCAGCAACAGCAGGTTCGGGATCGACGCGGCCAGGTGGATATTGGCGGCCCATTCGACCGGTCCAGCATAAAGATGTGGCGCCATCTGAGCATTGAATATCTCTGCTATAGCGGCGACTTTCTTCATCTCCCAGATTCCTCCGGCTCGCCCCAGCGCCGGTTGTAGGATTTCCGCAGCCCCGGCGCGCAGAACGGCTCCAAACTCGGCTTTGGTTGTCATGCGCTCTCCGGTGGCGATGGGGATACGGACGTTGCGGGCGACACGGGCCATGTCTTCGATCATATCAGGTGGCGTGGGTTCTTCGAACCATAGGGGCTGATATGGTTCCAGCGCCTGCCCCAGCCTAATGGCACCGGCCGTGTTGAACTGCCCGTGTGTGCCAAACAGCAGGTCGGCCTTGTCCCCTACGGCTTCGCGAATTGCCTTACAAAAGGCGACGGACATGGAAATGTCACTCATCGCGGGCATGTGGCCGCCATGGATTGTATAAGGGCCCGCCGGGTCGAATTTTACAGCGGTATAGCCGCGTCGCACCATTTCAGCGGCTGTTTCACCCGCTTGTTCGGGAGAGGTCCAGAAGTCGGTCAGATTGTGATGCGGCAAAGGGTAGAGGTAAGTGTAGGAGCGAATTCGCTCGTTCACCTTGCCGCCCAACAGGGCGTAAACCGGGCGGTCGCGATCCTTGCCCAGAATATCCCAACAGGCGATCTCCAACCCCGAGAATGCGCCCATCACCGTCAGGTCGGGGCGCTGCGTGAAGCCGCTGGAATAGGCACGGCGGAACATAAGCTCGATGTTTTCGGGGTTCTCGCCCAGCATGTGCCGTTCGAACACATCCCGGATGACGTGGCGCATCGCCTCGGGTCCGACGGACGAGGCATAGCATTCGCCCCAACCGGTTATGCCGGTGTCTGTCGTCAGTTTGACCAATATCCAGTATCGCCCCCCCCAACCCGGAGCGGGTGGGGCGGTGACGATGATGTCGAGATCCTGCAGTTTCATCTCAGTTCCTCCGAGCCGGGAGATCAGGTTCTGTCGAACAGGATCACGTTGCGCTTGGCAGATCCGGTTTTGGTATCGGCAATGGCCTCGTTGATCTGATCCAGCGACCAGCGGCCCGAGATCAGCTCGTCCAGTTTCAACCGACCCTGCTCGTAAAGGTCGATCATCCAGGGGATGTCCCGCTGAATAACCACATCACCCATTTTCGAGCCGACAACACCCTGGCCGAGGGCTGCCAGAACAACCGGTTCATAGCTGGCCATGCCGCCCGAATGCGGCATTCCGATCATGATGGCCTTACCGCCGCGGCCAAGATAACGCGGGGCCTGATCATAGGCGGCGATTGCGCCGACCGAAATCAGAACCGCATCGGCACCGCGTCCGCCAAGGGCTTTGAACGCTGCCTTCCAGGGTTCTTTCAGGCTGGCCAGCACGCCATGGGTCGCGCCGAACTCCTTCGCGATTTCCAGCTTTTCTTCAGTCATGTCGACGGCCACGATCCGTCGTGCTCCTGCGATCCGTGCGCCCTGAATGGCGTTCAGGCCAACACCACCCGCACCGATGACAACGACATCCTGACCCGGACGCAAATTGGCGGCGTTTACAGCAGCGCCGACCCCGGTGATCACCCCGCAAGACAGAAGGCTGGCCAGGTCTTTGGGCAGGCTTTCGGGTATCCTGACGATCTGCCGATGGCTCACCACAACTTTTTCGGCAAACGCGCCGCAGGCCATGGCCTGTTCCAGCGGACCGCCGTCAGCCGTTTTTAGCGGGCCTTTGACGGTGTCGTACGGTGTTTCGCAATTTGTCGGGTGCCCTCCGGCACAGGTGGGGCAGGACCCGCACGCGCGGATCAGCGTCACAACTACAGGTTCGCCAATCCTGAAGTCCCCTGCGGCCTCTCCAACTGCGGAGATCACACCTGCGGCTTCGTGTCCGTAAACGGCGGGCAGGAACCCTCCCCAGGCACCTTCGGCATAGGATATATCTGAATGGCAGATGGCCACTGCATCCAGCGTCACTTCGACTTCGCCCGTGCCGGGGGGCGCCAGCTGAACCTCTTCGATAACCAGGGGTTCGCCGAATGCCCGGCAGACTGCGGCTTTGATTGTTTGCATGTTTTCCCTCATTCCCGTTGGCCCCACGGTGGCGTGGGAAAGCGTTGATCGCAAGGCGAAAACCGCCATGTAAGTGTCGTTGTTAAGCCACGACAGGCGGGGACCGGCGAAACAAAACGAACCCGGCCAGCATCAGCGCCAGTGCCAGCAGGAAAGGAGCACCCGGCAGGTACAGCGGTGTGTCGGGGCGAATGAATTGCGCAAATACGCTGGTCATGACCAGGGGCGAGATTACCATCGAAAGCGCGTGGAGCGCGGCGAGGACGCCCTGCAACTCCCCTTGCTGCGAATCTGGTGTCGCTTTGGACATCATTGCCTGAAGTGCCGGTGTGGTGATTGCCCCGATTGCGGTGATTGGGATGAACAAAAGCGCAATGAACCCGTTGGTCAGAAAGGCCAGAATTGCGAAATTAAGAATTTCAAAACCCATCCCGTAGATGATGGCACCCCGTTCGCCGCACAATCGGATTGCGGGGCGGATCAGACCGCCCTGCACAACGGCCATGCCGATCCCATAGACGCCCAGTGACAGGCCGATCATCTGAGGGGACCATCCGAACCGCTCGGTGGTGAAAAAGGACCAGATAGCGGGGTAGACGTAGATTGAGACCGAATACAGAAAGTAGACCCACAGCATAGGTCGGATACCGGGCAGTGCAGCAATGGCGCGCAGCGAATTCACCGGGTTGGCGCGGCGCAGGTTGAAGGCGCGCCGGGTCTTGTCGGTCACGGTTTCAGGCATCACGAAGCAGCCGATGGCAAAGATCAGTGCCACCAGACCTGCCGCAGCCCAAAACGGGGCACGGGTTCCATATTCGCTGAGCAACCCGCCGATCACTGGTCCGAGCACAAATCCGACGCCAAAGGCCGCCCCTAACAGGCCAAAGTTTGCGGCCTTGTCCTTGGGATCGGAAATATCCGCCATGAACGCGGCGGCGGTGGAATGCGTGGCTGCAGTAATACCGCCGACAATACGACCGGCCAGCAACAGCCAGATACTGCCCGCCACTGCCATAACCATATAATCAAGCGCCATGACGAACAGCGACAGCAGCAGCACAGTTCTGCGGCCATAGGCGTCGGACAGGTTTCCAAGGATTGGACCAAAGATGAATTGCATCGCCGCAAAAGCGGTACTCAGCACTCCACCCCAGATCGCCGCATTGGCAAGCGAACTGCCCTGCACATCAACAATCAGTTGCGGCATGATCGGCATAACCAGACCAATGCCCATTGCGTCGATCATGACGATGCTGAGGATGAAGAGTGATGGCAGGCGCATGGAACTCGGGCTGGTGATCTGTTCGTGGCACCCTAGGCACAGTCACCGAATGTGGGAAGACAGAGTTTTGCGTGCAGTCCGCCGCATCACTCAAATTTGCTTGCCAATTCGCTCAGCAATCCGGCCAGTTCCTGTGGATGCGAGAAAAACGGAGAATGCGAACTGTCGATGGTTCGCCGCAGGTCCTTCGGGATAAACGCGCACATGTCCGCCTGATATTCCGCGGGGATCGTTCGGTCATCTGTGGTGCGGATATAGGCCTTGGGCACTTCGTTGAAATTCGTGCCGACCGGCAGTGGTGTTTCCTGGGGGCGAATGGCCTGTGGGCACAGGCGCGCATAGGCGTAAGGCAGGATATCGTCAGGGCAATCGTGGTAGAACAGCTTTGGGATGGCATCTACCGACACGGTGTAAGACAGCCCGTCAGACGATTTGTCAATCGCGTGGGCAATTGTCTGCTGCGGGCCGCGTCTGCGCATTTCTGCCAGCGAAAGGCCATCGTGAGGCACGTAGGCGCACAGAAAGATCAGGGCGCGCATGGCGTCCGGTCGAGCTTCGGCGGCGGCGCTGATCGGATACCCGCCCCACGAGTGACCCACGACAATCGTATCGGGCGTACAGGCGTTCAGAACGGCATCGCGGCAATTTTCCAGCGTCACCTCGGACACCGGCGTTGGATCTGCACCATGGCTGGGCAAGTCGATGGCCCGGGCCGAATGTCCCAAAGCTTCCAGCGCGGGGATCAGGTCGCGCCAGCACCAGGCTCCGTGGCAGGAGCCGTGGACCAACAGGAAAGACGCCATCGCTGTTCTCCTTCAGATATGCCCGATATCGGTCAGAAACCGGGTCAGGATTGCTGCGTATTCTGCGGGTTTCTCGACGCAGGGCAAATGGCCAGCTCTGCGGATCAGTTCGAACCGCGATCCGGGGATCAGGTCGACAGTTTCGCGCACCAGATCGGGCGGGGTCGAGCCGTCCTCGCTTCCGGCGATGCCAAGCGTGGGAAGGCGCAGGCCGCTTGTGGGTGTATAGAAGTCGGTCCCGGCGACAGCAGCGCAACAGCCCAGATATCCGTCAAGCGGTTGGCTGATCATCATGTCGCGCCATGGCAGGTGGTTTTGCGCTGCGCGGAAATCACGGGAAAACCAGCGTTCCATCGTGGCGTCTGCCACCGCTTCAATCCTGCCGCGACGCACAGCGTCGATCCGATCCTGCCAGACTGCGGGTGTGGCGATTTTGGCAGCGGTGTTCGACAGAACCTGCGCACGTATCTGATCCATACGTTTGACGGCCAGCCCCTGTGCGATCATCCCGCCAATGGACAGGCCGACAAAAACGCAGTCGCGAACCTTCAGGTGATCCAGCAGCGACTCGGCATCGCGGATCAGGGCGCCCATAGAATAAGGTGCCGGTGGAACCGATGATTGCCCATGCCCGCGTTTGTCATACCGGATGATACGCAACCCTTTGGGCAGGTGCGGAAACACTGCGTCCCATATGTGCAGGTTTGTTCCCAATGAGTTGGCAAAAACCAGTGGCGCGCCGTCCGCCGCACCATCGACACGGTAATTCAGTTTCACGTCGCCCAGATCAGCGATCATCATGACTCAGGTCCTTGCAGCCCCGGCGTTCCAGGTGCAACTTGCACAGGTTTGGGGTGCCTGTCAGGTCAGGAATTCCAACGCCCTGGCAAAAACATCCGGATCGACGTTACCACCCGATGTGACTACGATCACGTCGTCGCCCTCAATCTCGTCGCCCCGGAACAGGGCCGAGGCCAATGCGACTGCGCCGCCGGGCTCCAGCACGATCTTGAGGCGCAGGAAAGCAAGTGCCATGGCCCGCAGGGCCTCTTCTTCGGTCACCGAAATACCGGGCCCGCAAAGACGGTTTAGGATGGGAAAGGTGATGTCGCCGGGTTGCGGTGTCAGGATAGCATCGCAAATATTGCCTGATGCCGCGTTGTTGTTCTGAATCCGTCCCGTCGCCAGTGATCGTTTGACGTCATCGAACCCTTCCGGTTCGCACGGGCGTGCCCTTAGGTCGGGGGCGTGTTTTTCCAATGCCAGTGCAATGCCAGAGGTGAGGCCGCCACCGCCGCAACAGACCAGAACATCCGCCTGAGATAACCCAAGTTTCGCGGCCTGTCTGGCGATTTCCAAGCCGGTGGTACCTTGCCCGGCAATCACCTGAGGTTCGTCATATGGCCGGATCAGAGTCAGCCCGCGTTCGGCGGCGATGGTCTCCCCGATCTCTTCACGGCTTTCGTTTGCGCGGTCGTAAAGAACGACCTCACCTCCAAGCGCGCGGGTGTTTTCGATTTTCAGGTGTGGCGCGTCCGACGGCATGACAATGACAGAAGCAATACCGTGTTTCGCCGCCGCCATCGCAACGCCTTGTGCGTGATTGCCCGAAGAATATGCAATCACGCCGCGCTGGCGTGTGTCTTCGTCCAGCGCGGATATGGCAGACCAAGCTCCCCGAAACTTGAAACTGCCCGTATGTTGCAGGCATTCCGGCTTGACCCAAATCCGGCGCCCGGCGATCGCGTCAAGAAATGGCGACGACAGAATTGGTGTCTCGCGGACATGTCCTTTAAGCCGTATGGCCGCGGCTTCGATCATTTCAAATGTGCTCATGCAGCGTTCTTCAATACCTTTTTGATGACATCCAGAGATTGCGGCTCATTCAAGAACGGAACATGCCCGCGATCCGGTACTTCGGCCGAGATCAGACCGGGATGCCGCCGGTGCATCTCAGCCAGTGTTTCTGCGCTCAAAACGTCCGAGTTTGCGCCCCTGATCGCGCCGCATGGAATATTGCGCAGCGCTTCAAAAAACAACCAATAGTCGGGTATAGCACCGCTCGCGGCCTGTTCCAGAAGCGCCTTGCGCAGGGCCGGATCATAGCGCAGCGCCAGCCCGTCCCTTTGTTGTTCGTATTGAATTTCGGCCTGTTTGCGCCAGATCTCCAACGGAACCCTGGGGAACTGCGGCTCCATCACATGTTTCAGGGCGGCAGCAGCTTCGTCATGGGTTTTCGCGGTGGGTTGTGCGCCCACATAGGCCATGATCTTGGCGATGCCTGACGTCTCTATGACGGGCCCCACATCGTTCAGAATCAAACCGGCCAAGCGTTCGGGGTGGCTTGCTGCCAGTGCCATGGCAATCAGCCCGCCCCGCGAGGTGCCCAGAATGACCGCTTTTTCGATGCCCAGAAAATCCAGCAGTTCAATCGCGTCATGGGATTCACGAAAGATGTTGTAGTTCATGAAATCGGGGTCGTAGTCTGAGCGGCCGCGCCCCCTGTAATCCATCGCAATCATGCGCAGCTCAGTGGCATGTGGTGCGAAATACGAAAAATCCCGGCTGTTTCTGGTCAATCCGGCCAGACACAAAAGCGGCGTGCCCGATCCATGGTCTTCGAAATAGATGCGCTTGCCGTCCGAAGTCGTAAAGTCTGACATCAAAGACCAGCCAGCTTGGGAATGGTGGTCAAATCAGACAGAACATGCGCTGGCGTCCACGGCAGCCGGTCCATTGGTTCCCCGATCCGATTGACCCAGGCGGTGACAAAACCATAACCGCTGGCCCCTGCGGCATCCCAACCGTTTGAACTGACGAACAAGACTTCGTCGCGGGCGCAGTCAAACCTGTTCTGAACCAGATCATAGACACGGGAATGGGGCTTGAAGACCCCAACGCTTTCGACCGACAGCACGTCATCCAGCACATCGCCGATCCCGGCGGACTGAACAGCACCGTCCAGCATGGGCGGTGATCCGTTGGACAGGATGGCAGTCTGCATCCCGCCATCCTTGAGGGTTTTCAACATGGCAGGAACTTCGGGATAGGCCTGCAACTCCCAATAAAGATCCAGCAGGCGTTGGCGCAGTTCAGGGTTGCCCTGCAGGCCTGCAGCTTCCAGCGCCCAGTCCAGCCCGTCCTGCGTGACATCCCAGAAGTCCGCATGCGCATCAGCCACTGCACGCAGCCATGTGTATTGCAATTGCTTCAGGCGCCAATGTCCCGCGACCTCGGGCCATTTGTCTTTCAGTGCTTCGAATCCAGGTTCGCTTGCCGCCTGCCGGGCGGCGGCCGCAACATCAAACAGTGTTCCGTAGGCGTCGAACACGCAGGTCGTGACTGCCATATAACCCTCCTTTGATTGCGCGCAGGTTGGCACAACACGGAATGGGGGGGAAGGGCCAAGGGTTTACAACTTTGTGTCAATCTCTAGGGTTGGCCGCTTAACCCCTAAAACGGCCGGAGGCCACTATGACCGAAATCAAGCAAGGCGACACGGTTCGCATCCATTACACAGGGACATTGCTGGATGGCAAAGTCTTTGACAGCTCGGATGGGCGCGATCCGTTGGAGTTCGTGGTTGGATCGGGCCAGATTATTCCCGGTCTGGACAGTGCAATGCCCGGTTTGTCCGCAGGTGACAAGAAACGGGTCGAGATTGCCTGTACCGACGCCTACGGCCCGATCAACCCTGCGATGCGTCAGGAAATCCCCCGTGAGGGTATTCCAGAGGATATTCCGCTGGATCCGGGCACTCAACTGCAGATGCAGACACCGGACGGTCAGGCCGTGCCTGTGACAGTTGTGGACGCCAACGAAGCGACTGTAACCCTGGATGGAAATCATCCGTTGGCCGGACAGGATCTGGTGTTTGAGATTGAAGTCGTCTCGATCAATTGAGACTTAGTTCAGGTTGGAACTCCTGCACGGACTTCAGCCGATCAAAGCTTCAACAGCTGCACGTACCTGTGGCTGGGTGAAAAAGACAAACACCAGCAGCAATGAAGTCAGCGCGAGCAGCAGCACTCTGGCCCGCTGGCTGAGGAAACCGGACTTCTTCCGGCTTTGCACTGACCGTGCGTTGTTTGCAATGATTTGATCTAGCTTGCTCATATCGAAGTCCTGCCGCCCAAAGATGGTGAAATCTTGGCGGCGGCAGGGAAAGATATGGTCACATGAAATCGGGTTGTGGCATGCCCAGAACGTGGAAACCACCGTCAACTCGGATGATTTCACCAGACGTGCAGGCACCCGCATCAGATGTCAGGTAAACTGCGGTCCCGCCAACAGCTTCCAGTGTGGCATTCGAACGCATCGGCGCATTCTGATCACAGAACTTGTATGTCCTGCGCGCTCCGCCAATGGCCGCACCGGCAAGGGTTTTCATCGGCCCAGGTGAGATTGCGTTCACGCGGATACCATCCGGGCCAAGGTCATTGGCCAGATAACGGGTCGCCGATTCCAGCGCAGCCTTGGCAACACCCATGACGTTGTAGTTCGGTACAACCCGGTTTGATCCCTGATAGGTCAGCGTCAGCAGCGAACCCCCTTTGTCCTTCATCATCGGATAGGCGCGGCGCGCCACCTCGATGAAAGAATAGGCCGACACGTCCATCGAGTGTTTGAAGTTCGCCCGCGTGGTATTCAGAAACCGGCCTGTCAGCTCGGACTTATCCGAATACGCAATGGCATGAACAACAAAGTCGATGGTGGGCCAACGCTGAGCCAGCTCACCAAAGGCGCGATCCAGTGACTCGTCGTCGGTCACATCGGCATCCACCATGAAATCACTGCCCAAGCTTTGAGCGAGAGGTTCCAACCGCTTGCCGAACGCTTCGCCCTGATAGGTGAAGGCCAGTTCTGCGCCTGCCTCGTGCATGGCCTTGGCAATGCCCCACGCGATTGAGCGGTCATTGGCCACGCCCATGATCAGGCCGCGTTTACCTTTGAGAAGATCCGACATCACTTTCACCCGTTATACTTAGACAGAATCATGGACCCGTTAGTGCCGCCAAAGCCGAAGCTGTTGGTCATGACACTGTCCAGTCCTGCGTTTTCAACCACTTCAGTTGCAATTTCACCGGGCAAGATGCCTTGGGCGAGTGTGTCGACATTGATCGACGGCGTAATGAAATCATTGTCCAGCATGAGTAAGCAGAAGATCGCCTCAAGCGCTCCTGCCGCGCCTTGCGCGTGGCCAGTCATTGATTTGGTCGAGGAAATCGGCGGTACATTGCCTTCACCGAAGATGCGGCGCACAGCCTCTACTTCGCCCACGTCACCGACAGGGGTCGAGGTCCCATGTGCATTGATATAGCCGACCTTACGACCTTCGGGCAGTGTGTCCAGCGCCAGCCGCATCGCGCGCTCGCCGCCTTCACCTGAAGGGGCCACCATATCATGGCCATCCGAAGTGGCAGCATAGCCGGTGACTTCGGCATAAATCTTTGCGCCGCGGGCCAGAGCGTGCTCCAACTCTTCCAGAACGAGGATGCCGCCGCCACCGGAAATCACAAACCCGTCACGGTTTTCGTCAAACGCGCGCGAGGCTTTCTCGGGCGTGTCATTGTATTTCGACGACATCGCGCCCATCGCATCGAACAGACACGAAAGCGTCCAGTCCAGTTCTTCGCCGCCGCCAGCAAACATGACGTCCTGTTTGCCCAGCATGATCTGTTCGGCCGCGTTGCCGATGCAATGCAGCGAGGTCGAGCAGGCCGAGGTGATCGAATAGTTGATACCCTTGATCTTGAACGCGGTCGCCAGGTTTGCCGAAATTGTCGAGCACATACATTTTGGCACGGCGAACGGCCCTATCCGTTTGGTTGCACCGGTGCTCAGAACCGTCTGATGCGCGGTCAGCATCGCGCTTGTCGACGGGCCGCCGGATCCGGCCACCAAACCTGTACGCGGGTTGACTACCTGGTCCTCGGTCAGACCGGAATCTGCAATGGCCTGAGACATGGCGATATGAGCGTAAGCCGCGCCCGGACCCATGAAGCGCAGGGTGCGTTTGTCTACGTGTTCAGCCACGTCAATCTTGAGCGTTCCCGCGATCTGACTGCGAAACCCGTGTTCTGCCATCTGTTCGCTGGCTTCGATCCCGGATTTACCTGCTTTGAGCGAGGCCAGAACCTCTTGGGCATTATTCCCGATCGAAGACACTACCCCCAGACCGGTGACGACTACTCGACGCATGTGCGCACTCCTTATTTCGGGTCGTACAGGCTCAGGCCTCGGACAGAACGACCTTCATATCTTTGACATCATAGATCATCTCGCCATCGGCTTCGACGATTCCATCTGCCACACCCATGGTCAGGCGACGTGTCTGAATCGCTTTTTTGAAATCGATTTTATACGTTAGCATCTTGCGGTCCGGACGAACCATACCGGTCAGTTTCACTTCGCCCACGCCAACGGCCATGCCGCGCCCTTGCCATCCACGCCAACCCAGGTTGAAACCGGTCAGCTGCCATAGACCGTCAAGGCCAAGGCAACCCGGCATAATCGGGTTGCCTGGAAAATGGCAGTCAAAGAACCAAAGGTCAGGGGTGATATCGAACTCGGCCAGCACATGGCCTTTGCCGTGCAGGCCACCATCATCCGAGATGTCGGTGATCCGGTCCATCATCAGCATTGGCGGGGCGGGCAATTGTGCATTGCCGGGGCCAAATAATTCGCCGCGGGCGCATTTCAGCAGATCGTCTTTGTCAAAACTGCTCGGGAACTGGGCCATTCTTGCCGCCTCTCCTGCCGTGGGTCCGTTCGTAATATCTGGCCTCGTCTAGCACCCGTTTGCAAGGTCCTGCAAGAGCAGCGGCCACATCATGTTGTGTATACCGCGTTCTTTGCGAATGAATTTCATTTGAAATTGCCAACCATGCGCTCCTATATATAATGGAAGTCACTATGGGTATTGGATCAATGACACCGCAGAGCGGCGATATAGCTACAGGTTGGCTGGTGAACGCTGGCCTGCGTCCGACGCGTCAGCGTGTGGCGTTGGCCGAGCTTTTAGTGGGCGATGGCCGCCATCGTCACGTTACCGCCGAGAGCCTGTTTGAATCGGCCAAGGCGAATGGTGACGCTGTATCACTGGCGACGGTTTACAATACCCTGCGCGCGTTTTGCGACGCTGGCGTTCTGCAGGAAATCACTGTGGACGGGTCAAAAAGCTATTTCGACACGAACACGCATGATCACCCTCATTTTTATTGGGAAGACGAGGCACGCCTGAGTGATGCGCCATCGGACCAATTGGTGATCCAGCGCCTGCCCGAAGCGCCCGAAGGGGTCGAGATTGCCTCGGTTGACGTTGTCATTCGCCTGCGCAAAAAGTAGCGCCAACACCGCCGTTCAAACTCGCCAACAACAAACGTTCAACCTGATCAATGGTCGCGTCAGCGGGCCCTGTTCCGTGGCGCGCAAGAACAACGGATTCAGTTGCGTCCTGATTGCTGATCGGAACACTGACAAGACGTCTGTTGTCATAACTGACCGCGTTGAGCGGGCTGGTATAGCTGATCCCGATCCCTTCGCCATGGGCGGCAAGACTGCGCTGAATCTCGATCGATGCTGCCCTATGTGCGACAGTCGGGTGCAGACCGTTGCGCCGAAAGAGACTGAGGATGTGTTGTGCCGACCAGCCTTCTGTTGACAGGATCAACGGGTGAGCAGCCAAGTCAGCCAGTGAGACCGTGCCCGCTGTCGCCAATAGATGATCTGGGGGGATAAGGGCCTTTGGCCGACTGTCGAACAGTTTTGCTCGTGTGAACCCCGCATCCATTGTCAGCTCGTAAGTGATGGCAATATCGATCTGGCCATCAATCAATCTGTTCAGCAGCCCTTCGAAGGAGGCGGCAAAGTAAGTGATAGCGATGTTTGGAAAAGCATTGCGCAAATGGTGCAGGGCGGGTGCCAGCAGGAATGGGGCGAGGTCCGTAAAACACCCCAGTCTTAGACGTGTCGTGCCCGGCGATGGAGTTTCTGATGACTCGATTTGGGCTGCGTCTTTCAGAAGGGTCTCGGCCTGATCGATGAATTTTCGCCCCTGAGGCGTCAGCGCCATGGCCGAGCCTCGGCGGCGGATAAACAGCGGGTGTCCCAAATGTGCTTCGACACGCGTCAGGGCTGTGGACAGGGCCGGTTGCGATACATTCAGGTATTGTGCGGCTGCGGACAGGCTGCCGTGGCGCCCGACCGCGCAAACATATTCGTACTGACGCAGTGAAATGTATAACATAAAGTTAATTATAACTTCGAAAGATATGATTTGAACAGAACACTCCTTCAACGCAAAAGATTGGAAAACGAATGGAGACCCGGATGCCTCACCCGCTTGTAACTCAAGAGATGATCACAACGTATCAGGATGATGGCGTCGTTCTGATCAAAGGGCTGTTTGCAGATTATGTGGATCAACTGCGCGACGGCATTGCCGCGAATATGGCAGAGCCTGGCCCGTATGCATCAGAAAACAAGAAAGAGGGTCAAACGGGTCTGTTCTTTGACGATTATTGCAACTGGACCCGCATCCCGCAGTTCCGCGAGGTGATCGAAAACTCGCCCGCGGCCGAGGTCGCAGCGGACCTGATGCAGTCGAAAAGTGTTCAGGTGTTTCACGACCACGTATTGGTAAAAGAGCCCGGGACATCCATGGCCACGCCCTGGCATCAGGATGGCCCATATTACTTCGTTGAGGGTCAGCAAACCATCAGCTTCTGGTCTCCGCTGGATCCGGTCAGGCAGGCGACGTTGCGCTGTGTCGCGGGCTCTCACCGGTGGGAGAAAGAGGTGCTGCCAACCCGCTGGGTTTCTGAGGAAGGTTTTTTCCCGGATGAAGGCCAGTACATCCCCGTACCGGACCCGGATGCCGAGGGCATGAAGGTCGTCGAATTCGAAATGGACCCCGGTGACGCCGTTGCCTTCAATTATCGCACCCTTCACGGTGCGCGAGGAAACCACTCGGACAGCCGTCGCCGCGCCTTTTCTCTGCGGCTGGTCGGCGATGACGCAAGGTATGTAGAGCGTCCAGGCAGAACCTCTCCACCGTTTCCCGGCCATGACATGACGCCGGGGCAGCGTCTGCGAGAAGACTGGTTTCCGGTCCTGTTTCAGCGCTGAGGCGCTTCAGAACCATTGGCCTGATTCGATCAGGCCCAGATCCAGCAGCTGCCGCGAGTGCCATTCAAAAGGCACGGAGTTGCGCCAGCTAAAACTTGGAATGTCAAAAGTCGACCCGGCATTTGTTTTGAGCGCCTTCGCGGCGCGGAAGGAACAGATAGCCGCGGTCACGTTGTGATGCCATGGGCAGGAATAGGTATTGTATTCCGGCTCATTGAACGTGTGGTCGGATTTCAGGATCAGGCCCTTTTGCGCCTTGAACAGGGCGATGCGGTCGATGCGACGGCGTTCATAGGGAATGTGATCCTCGAACCGCCAGCGCAAGCCACCTGACAGGTCCACCTGACGGTCCAGTGGTTGGCCATCAGGGTCGTGGCGTGATTGGGCGTAGTAACCCGTTTTGTCGAACAAAGCCTGTTCGGGGGCGACACCGTTGGGAAAAGCGGTCAGGTCCTCGGCATAAAGGTCGATGACGTAGCTCAGCATCGCATTGCGGCGTTCTTCGCTGTGAAAGGCCAGCATTTCGCCAATGCTGCGCGTTTCGCAAAACGGAAAGAACAGGTATTCGGCGTTATAGCAGTAATACATCCAGATGCCGGGTGCGGCCTGAATTATTCTGTTCAGGGTATCGAAAACCACCGTTCGGGGAACGCATTTCAAGGTGACCCGATGCACTCGGTCGGTCAACGCGGGCTCTAGTCGGAACTCCTGAGGCATGAAGGCGATAACGGATTTGAACCCTAGCTTCAGATGGTGATGCAGAGTGCTTTCCAACTCGACCTCGTCCTCGGCAAAGACCATCGCAACGGGGCCTTGCGCCATTGCGGGCTGCCCGGCTTTCAGGAAATGGTCGAGGGAATCGTATTGCATCGGCTGTTTTCGGTTTTGTCTTGCTGGAAAGTTCCGCCAAATTCGGGTAATTGCGCCCGCATTGCAAGCGGCGTTCGAAGCAGATAGACGACGCCGGTCCAGCGAATGCAAAGGCCCGTCTCATGTCCGAACCGAAGAAGCTGTTTATCAAGACCTATGGCTGTCAGATGAATGTCTATGACAGCGAACGCATGTCCGAGGCGCTGGGCGGGCAGGGTTATGTTGAAACCCAGACCCCCGAAGATGCGGATATGATCCTGCTGAACACCTGCCACATCCGCGAGAAAGCGGCAGAGAAAGTGTATTCCGAACTGGGGCGCTTCAAGGGTCTGAAGGCCGAGAAGCCTGATTTGAAAATCGGCGTGGCGGGCTGTGTCGCTCAGGCTGAAGGCGAAGAGATCATGCACCGCCAGCCGCTGGTTGATCTGGTGGTCGGTCCGCAAAGCTATCACCGCCTGCCCGAGATGGAGGCAAAGACCCGAGCGGGCGAAAAGGCGCTGGACACGGATTTCCCCGAAGAGGACAAGTTCGAAAAACTGAAAAACCGCCCCAAGGCCAAGCGCGGCCCGACGGCGTTTCTGACTGTTCAGGAGGGCTGTGATAAATTCTGCGCCTTCTGCGTGGTTCCTTATACGCGCGGTGCTGAAGTCAGCCGTCCAGCGGATCGCATCATCCGCGAAGCCAATGATCTGGTCGAGCGCGGGGTGCGCGAGATCACGTTGCTGGGCCAAAACGTCAACGCCTATCACGGTGCCGGGGCAAATGGTGACATTACACTTGCCGGCTTGATCTGGGAATTGAACAAGGTCGACGGGCTGGAACGCATCCGCTTTACGACCTCGCACCCGAACGACATGGCCGACGACCTGATCGAGGCGCATGGCACCTGTGACAAGCTGATGCCCTATCTACACTTGCCGGTTCAGTCGGGTTCGGACCGTATCCTCAAGCGGATGAACCGCAGCCATACGGCGGAAAGCTATCTGCGGCTGGTCGAACGCATTCGCGCGGCGCGGCCTGATATCGTGATGTCGGGAGACTTCATCGTTGGTTTCCCCGAAGAAACCGAAGATGATTTTCAGGCCACGATGGATTTGGTCGAAGAGGTCAAATACGGCTACGCCTATTCCTTCAAATACTCCACACGTCCGGGAACCCCAGCGGCTGAACGAGCCCAGGTTGATCCGGCAGTGTCAGATGAACGGTTGCAGCGGCTTCAGGCCTTGATCACGCGTCATCAGCGGGAAATTCAGGACGGTATGGTTGGACGCACAGTCCGCGTTCTTTTCGAGAAACCGGGTCGCCTGCCCGAACAGATGGTTGGAAAGTCCGAATACCTGCATTCGGTGCACGTAAAAGGACCAGAGATCGCCACGGGTGACTTGAGAGAGGTCCGGATCACTGCGTCGGGGGCGAATTCTCTGGCCGGTGAGTTGCTGTAGATCGGTGTTTACACCTCCCGGACACCATAGTTGGTGTTTGTTTCCAAAATTTACCCTTGATTTATTGCTTGGAACTATGCTCCGAGAGGAGCCATGGTTTTCGGGGCGCAAGGATTTGCGCCTGCAAATCGGCAATATACCGGTCCCGGAAAACGGGATGAGGGAGGTACGAGTGACGACTTTCAATAGCTTTACGAGCCTGAGCAGGTTGAAAACGCTGACACTAACTGCCGCTGTTACACTGATTGCCAGCGCATCCATTGCCGGTGATTTGAAAGGTGAGATAAGCGATCCGGAAGTGGTCAGCCCGAAAAGATTCAGCAGCGATGTCAGTGCTTTTTATCTGGGGCTTACTGGTGGTTATGGCGCTGGTGGGGACGATCGATTTGGCCTGACAACACCCGGCGGACAGTTTGATATCGGTGATCAGGATTTGTCGGGAGCATACGGGGGGGTCCGGGGCGGCTGGCGTGGCATTTTACCTGCAAGGGAAGGGCGCGACTATGTCTACGGCTTCGAAATCGGGTATGAATTCGGATCTCTTGACGACACTGTCAGCAGGCGGATCGGCAGCGTCAATGTGCAGGGCGGAACAAAGATATCGGATGTTCTGGCAGTCCGATTTCGCAATGGTCTGACGAACCGCAGCGGACGAATTCTGTATTTTTTTAGCGTCGGATATCTGTGGGGCGATGTGGAAACAACCAACAGTATTGCATCGGCCACCTCGGTTCAGAATTTCCCGGTGTCAGATCGGCGGAACGGCTATTCGGCAAGCATAGGGGCCGAGCATAGGTTGTCCGACAATTGGTCGATTACGGGCGAATATGAATATGTCCAGTTCCAATCAAAAGACATCCAGTTCAGTTCTGGCTTCTCCACAAAGTCCACACCAAAATACAGCGGATTAAGATTCGGGCTGAATTACACCTTCTGATGTTCATCCAATCGGCAACCAATCACCGTTAAATCGGCTGTTATGACATCTCAGCATTTATTTTTTAAACTGTGGCTTGCGCCTACCAAGATTTGTTGTCTACGCTCGGGGTGAACAGCCAAGACAGGAGAGCGGATTGGCCATCGGTGCCCTGACCCCACCGCAAGATGAAATGCCCCAACACGAGGCGTTCGTAGAATTTCCCGACAACCGATTGCTGATTGACCTGTGCGGTGAATATGACCGCAATCTGGCTGAGATCGAAACCAAGCTTTCGGTCCAGATTGTACGCCGCGGCAATCAGCTTGTTGTGATGGGCGATGAAGATGCTCAGAAACAGGCGGTTGAGGTGCTTCAATCGCTTTACACTCGGCTTGAAGGTGGGCGCGAGGTTGAGGCCGCAGACGTCGATCGCGAGTTGCGGATGGGTGTTTCGGAACAGGGAACCGGTAGCCGCGATGGCGATCAGCTTGAGATGTTCAAGGGCGGTTCGGTCGAGATCAAAACCCGCAAGAAGTTGGTTGAACCGCGCACCGACGCCCAGAAAGCCTATGTCCAGTCACTGTTCAAGAATGAGCTGGCCTTTGGAATTGGTCCGGCGGGGACGGGTAAGACCTATCTGGCGGTGGCGGTCGGGGTTTCGATGTTCATCGGCGGGCATGTGGACCGAATCATCCTGAGCCGTCCGGCGGTCGAGGCGGGCGAAAAACTGGGCTATCTGCCGGGTGACATGAAGGACAAGGTCGACCCTTACATGCAGCCGCTTTATGACGCGCTGAACGATTTTCTGCCCGGAAAACAGTTGGCCAAGCTGATCGAAGAAAAACGAATCGAAATCGCTCCGCTGGCCTTTATGCGCGGTCGTACGCTGGCCAACGCATTTGTGGTTCTGGATGAAGCGCAAAACGCCACCACGATGCAGATGAAGATGTTCCTGACCCGTCTGGGCGAAGGAAGCCGCATGGTCATAACTGGCGACCGGTCACAGGTCGATTTGCCGCGTGGCGTTCAATCGGGCTTGGCGGATGCTGAGAGGTTGTTGAAAACAATCCCGAATATCAGCTTCAACTACTTCACCTCGAAAGACGTGGTGCGTCACCCGCTTGTCGCTGCGATCATCGAGGCGTATGAGGCCGATGCGGGCCGTGAAACCACGTGAACACATAGCCCGCTAACGAGGCTGTTGCGCGGTAAGATGACCCTGGAACTCATTTTCGAAGACGAAAGGTGGCAAGATCTTGAGGTCTTGTCACAAAAGGCGATTAACGCCGTTCTGACCCATTGCGGATTGGCCCCGGAGCAGTGCGAAGTCAGTATATTGGGATGCAACGATGCGCGGATTTCAGAACTGAACGCTGAATTTCGCGGTAAACCGACGCCCACCAATGTGCTGAGCTGGCCTGCGGAAGACCTAGCTCCGGATGAGCCAGGGCAATCACCACGCCTGCCAGAGCCGGATTTTACCGGCGAGATTGTTCTGGGCGATATTGCGATTTCCTATGACACCTGTGCCCGCGAGGCGGCCGAGGCCAACAAGGCAATGAGTGACCATGTGACCCATTTGCTTGTTCACGGAACGTTGCATTTGCTGGGTTATGATCACATTCGTGACCCCGATGCCACCTTGATGGAAGGGATTGAGGTCAAGATACTTGGCAAATTGGGTATTGATGACCCATATAAGGTATAATGTGGGTTCAAGACCCGATCAGTTGGAACAAGGTAATGGGCGATATAGAAGGCAGTTCTAGGGCGGCGCAAAGCGCGCAACCTCAGGACAGCAGTACTGAAACGGAAGAGAAAACCGGTCTGTTTTCTCGAATCCTCGAAGTGTTTTCGAGCGATGATACTCAACCGGACCAGACGGTGAACGGACAAAACGCGGCTGTGGCGCAGCCACGCGGGATGATTAACCTGCGCCGGATGCGCGTTGAGGATGTTGCCATCCCTACCGCTGAAATCGTCTCGGTACCTTCAACGATCACAAAAGATGAACTGGCGGATGTTTTCCGGAGCAGTGGTATGTCAAGGATTCCTGTCTATGAGGGAACCTTGGATACACCGCTTGGTTTTGTTCATCTCAAGGATTTTGCCCTGACCCACGGTTTCAACGGTGGCGGCAAAGAGTTTGATCTGACCTCGATGCTGCGGACGCTATTGTTCGTGCCGCCATCCATGCCAATCGGCGTCTTGTTGACCAAGATGCAAACCGAGCGGCGTCACATGGCATTGGTGATTGATGAATATGGCGGCGTTGATGGACTGCTCACGATCGAAGACCTGATCGAGCAGGTCGTCGGCGAAATCGCTGACGAGCACGATGCGGATGAAGACCAGCTTTGGGTGCAGGAAAAGCCCGGATGTTATGTGGTGCAGGCGCGCGTGCCGCTCGAAGATTTCGAGGCCGAGATTGGCCGGTCTCTGACCAGTCATGAAGACGTCGACGAAGAGGAAATCGATACTCTGGGCGGGCTTGTGTTTATGCTCTCCGGCCGCGTTCCGGCGCGGGGTGAAGTTGTCATTCATCCAGAGGGTCCGGAATTCGAAGTGATCGAAGCCGATCCACGCCGTATCAAACGGCTGCGCGTCATGCTGCCGGACGTTGCTGCATGACCCCAGTACGGGGCTGGCCATTATCGTTGAGATTGTTGGCCGGTGCCGCCCTTGGCGGGGTAGGCGCGTTTGGTCAGGCACCTCATCTGTATTGGGGCGCAACCGTTTTGGTTCTTGTCCTGATTGTCCCGATCTTCCTTGCCAGCGAAACCCGAGGCCGGGCGGCATGGGTCGGCTGGGCCTTCGCGACCGGCTATTTTGCCCATGCCCTCGGCTGGATCATTGAGCCGTTTCAGGTAGATGCTGAACGCCATGCCTGGATGGCCCCGTTTGCGTTGGTGTTCATGGCGGGCGGGCTGGCCTTGTTCTGGGCCTCTGCATTCGGCCTGTCGCGCAGAATTGGTGCCACGCCAGTTCGTCAAGGCATATTACTGGTTGCAGTTTTGTCCCTGGCCGAAGTGGCGCGGGGATATGTGTTGACCGGCTTTCCATGGGCTGGGGTCGCGCAAATCTGGGTGGACACGCCAGTGGCGCAGATGCTGTCTCTGGTCGGGCCGTATGGGTTGAATGTGCTGACCTTTGCCGCAACATTCCTAATTGGCGCGGCATTGGTGCAGGACAAACCCTTGGACGGTTTGGTGCGGACTCTGAGTTTTACCGGCGTTATGGCAGCGATGGCGATTGCCTACGGGTCGACGCGACCCGTCGTTCAGGGTAGTTCGCATCTGGTTCGCGTGATCCAGCCGAATGCCCCTCAGCATCAAAAATGGGATCCGGCATATGCGCCTTTGTTTTTTGCGCGTCAGGTTGAGTATACTGCAGCCTCTCCTAGACCTGACCTGATTGTTTGGCCCGAGACCGCGGTTCCCGCATGGTTGGGCAGCGCACAACCGTTTCTGTCGACTATTGCGGATGCCGCGCAGGGTGCGCCGGTGATACTGGGGATTCAGCGCGCAGAAGGTCCGAGGATTTTCAACTCGCTGATCTATCTGGATGAAACCGGGCGTCTGGCAGGGGTGTATGACAAACACCATCTGGCGCCATTCGGCGAATATGTCCCCTTGGGTGATCTGATGGGGCGTTTCGGGATCAGTGGTCTGGCAACTACAACCGGGCACGGGTTCAGCGCGGGGCCGGGCCCTGCCCTGTTGGACCTCGGCAAGCTGGGAAAGGCGTTGCCACTGATTTGCTACGAAGCCGTCTTCCCGCAAGATGTGAACGGTGCGCCGGGTCGGGCTGATTTCTTGCTGCAAATCACAAATGACGCCTGGTTTGGAACTCGGTCGGGACCGTTTCAACACCTGGTGCAAGCCCGGATGAGGGCAATTGAGCAGGGCTTGCCGATGATCCGTTCGGCCAATACCGGTATATCGGCCATGATTGACCCATTGGGTCGTTTGACTGCGTCGTTGGCTCTGGGTGAGGCTGGATATGTGGACGCCGTGCTGCCGCAACCACACCGTCGCACGACTTATGCACGTATCGGGGACAGTCCGATCGTTGTTGTCTTACTGTTTATTCTGGCAATGGCGCTGTTTGGTACCCGCGGCAACCGGGCAATTAGAGATTGACCCCAACTTTGGGCAAGCGTATGCGTCTGTGGTCTGCCACAACGGCTTCCTGGCGTGGCGGAGATACCTTAATGGAGCACATTTATGTCCCGACAGAACTATACTTTTACTTCGGAATCCGTTTCTGAAGGGCATCCGGATAAGGTCTGTGACCGTATCTCAGATGCTGTCCTTGATGCATTTCTGAATGAAGAGCCTGAAGCGCGCGTGGCCTGCGAAACCTTTGCCACGACCAACCGCATCGTTATCGGTGGCGAAGTTGGTCTGTCGGACAAGGACAAACTGCACGACTACATGGGCCGCATCGAAGAGATCGCGCGCGAGTGCGTGAAAGATATCGGATATGAGCAGGACAAATTCCACCACGAAACCGTCGAGGTTACAAACCTTCTGCACGAACAATCCGCCCATATCGCGCAGGGCGTGGATGCCGCGGACAACAAGGACGAAGGCGCTGGCGACCAGGGCATCATGTTCGGCTTCGCGACAACCGAGACGCCTGCGCTTATGCCGGCACCGATCCAGTATTCGCACGCAATCCTGCGGCGTCTGGCCGAAGTGCGCAAGAACGGCACCGAGCCTGCACTGGGGCCGGATGCGAAATCTCAATTGTCGGTCGTTTATCAAAACGGCAAACCGGTCGGCGTCAGTTCGATCGTTCTGTCGACGCAGCATCTGGACGAGGCGCTGACGTCGGATGACATCCGCGCCATCGTTGAACCTTATATCCGTGAAACTCTGCCCGAAGGCTGGTTGTCGGCTGATACCGAATGGCACGTCAACCCGACCGGAAAATTCGTTATTGGCGGGCCGGATGGCGACGCTGGTCTGACCGGTCGTAAGATCATCGTGGATACCTATGGTGGCGCAGCCCCGCATGGTGGCGGCGCATTCTCGGGCAAAGACCCGACCAAGGTTGACCGTTCGGCGGCCTATGCCGCGCGCTATCTGGCGAAAAACGTCGTAGCCGCCGGTATGGCCGAGCGCTGCACCATTCAGTTGAGCTATGCCATTGGCGTATCGAAGCCGCTGTCGATCTATGCAGACACGCATGGCACGGGCCAGATCGACGATGCTGCTATCGAAAAAGCAGTTGGTGAGGTCATGGATCTAACACCCCGCGGCATTCGTCAGCACCTTCAGCTGAACAAGCCGATCTACCAGCGTACAGCGGCTTACGGTCACTTTGGCCGCGAACCGGATGCGGATGGCGGTTTTAGCTGGGAACGCACTGATCTGGTCGACGCGCTGAAATCCGCAGTTTGATCTGAAAAATCCAAAGCGCGCCTTCAGGGGCGCGCTTTTTTTGGGGCGGTGCACGCCCTTGCAACGTACTCCACTGCGCAGTATGGCCACCGCCATGAGCACAGAGACCCCACAACGCCCGCGCAGAAACTTTTATGGCCGCTTCAAGGGCAAGACCCTGAAGCCCAGTCAAAAGACCTATCTGAACGAAGATCTGGCCGCCTTGTCGCCCGGCGCCGTGGACTGGGCCTCGAATCCCGAACGCAAGCCACTGGACCTGAACGATCTGTTCGGCGGCAAGCCGGTCTGGTTGGAAATTGGCTTCGGAGGTGGTGAGCATCTGGTGCACCAGGCGCAAAACAATCCTGACATTGGCATCATCGGGGCCGAGCCATACATCAACGGTGTTGCCATGCTGCTGGGCAGAATCCGTCAGGCAGGTGTTGAAAACCTTGCCGTGCACCCCGGCGATGTGCGCGATCTGTTCGACGTGCTGCCAGAGGCCAGCATTTCGCGCGCGTTCCTTCTCTATCCCGACCCATGGCCCAAAACGCGGCATCATCGCCGTCGATTTGTAACCCAGGAACATCTTGAACCGCTGGCGAAAGTGCTGAAACCCGGGGCGATCTTCCGGGTTGCAACTGACATTCCCGATTATGTGCGTCAGACCTTGGAAGAGGTTCCGCGCGCCGGGTTTGAATGGCTGGCCGAACGCCCTTCTGACTGGCGCGAGCCGTGGGGCGACTGGATCTCCACGCGATACGAACAGAAGGCGCTGCGCGAGGGTCGGACACCTCACTACCTGACCTTCCGACGCAAAGGCTGATTGCCGCTGGACCAACGGGCGTCAATTCGCTAATCGGCTTGAGCACTGATAGCGCAAAAGGAGCCCTCATGTCCGGACACGGCACGCCCATCCCGATGACCTCGCATCCCTGCGGCCCGCTGACCGGCACGGCCGAGGTGCCCGGCGACAAGTCGATTTCGCACCGGTCGCTGATCCTTGGTGCGATGGCCGTGGGTGAAACCAGGATTTCGGGTTTGCTGGAAGGCGAAGACGTACTGGATACCGCAAAGGCGATGCGTGCCTTCGGCGCTGAGGTCACAGAGCACGGAAACGGGGAATGGACAGTGCACGGCGTGGGTGTCGGTGGCTTCGCCGAACCGGGTCAGGTGATCGACTGTGGCAACTCGGGAACCGGTGTGCGGCTGATCATGGGGGCGATGGCGACCTCTCCGATCACGGCGACCTTTACCGGTGATGCCAGTCTGAACAAACGCCCCATGGCGCGGGTGACTGACCCTCTGGCCTTGTTTGGGGCACAATCGGTTGGGCGATCCGGCGGGCGCTTGCCGATGACCATCGTCGGCGCTGCGGACCCGACCCCTGTGCGATACGAAGTTCCTGTGCCGTCGGCGCAGGTGAAATCCGCCGTACTTTTGGCGGGTCTGAATGCCCCCGGAAAGACCGTTGTGATCGAGAAAGAGGCTACGCGTGACCATTCCGAACGGATGCTGGCTGGATTTGGTGCCGAAATCACGGTCGAGGATACCGACGAGGGCCGTGTTATCACTCTGACCGGTCGCCCGGAGCTGAAGCCACAGGTCATCGCTGTACCGCGCGATCCGTCCAGCGCGGCTTTTCCGGTTTGCGCGGCATTGATCACACCTGGATCGGATGTTTTGGTGCCGGGGATCGGTTTGAACCCCACACGCGCGGGCCTTTTTACAACCTTGCGCGAGATGGGCGCTGATCTGACCTATGAAAACGAACGCGAAGAAGGGGGCGAGCCGGTTGCCGATTTGCGCGCCAAGTACTCGCCCAACATGAAAGGCATCGACGTTCCTTCCGAGCGTGCCGCCTCGATGATTGATGAATACCCGGTTCTGTCTGTGGTGGCTGCAAATGCCACAGGCACAACGATGATGGGCGGCGTGAAAGAGCTGCGCGTGAAGGAAAGCGACCGGATTGACGCCATGGCCCGTGGCCTGCGCGCCAACGGGGTGACAGTCGCTGAAGGCGACGACTGGTGGTCGGTTGAAGGGCTGGGCATCGGCAACGTTCCGGGCGGCGGCACCTGCGAAAGCTTTCTGGATCACCGCATTGCCATGTCGTTCATGGTGATGGGTATGGGGGCGCAGAATCCCGTAAGCGTGGATGATGGTGGCCCGATTGCAACGTCGTTCCCGATCTTTGAACCACTGATGGCGTCGCTGGGCGCAAAGGTACAGCGCACGTGAGTTTCACGGTTGCCATTGACGGACCAGCGGCTGCGGGCAAGGGCACGATATCCAAGGCTGTGGCGGCGCATTTCGGCTTTGCCCATCTGGACACGGGCTTGCTGTATCGCGCTGTCGGAAGGCGGACCCTGGAAGGGGTTGACGCGCTTGAGGCCGCACAGGCCCTGACAGCGGAAGAACTTGAACAAGGCGACCTGCGCACCGCCGAGATTGCGCAGGCAGCTTCCAAAGTGGCGGTTCTTCCGGAAGTTCGTGCGGCCTTGGTCAATTTTCAGCGCGCTTTTTCCCGCAGGGCAGGTGGGGCCGTTCTGGACGGTCGTGATATCGGCACGGTGATTTGTCCGAATGCCGAAGTGAAGCTGTTTGTAACAGCCAGTGCTGAAGTGCGCGCCGAGCGACGCTTCCTGGAGCTAAGTGCAAAAGGCGCTGACGTAACCCGTGAACAGGTTCTGGCAGATGTCAGAGAACGGGATGCGCGAGATGCTGAGCGCAGCACCGCTCCGATGAAACCCGCTGAGGATGCCGTGCGGTTGGACACCACCGATTTGAGTATCGAGGCGGCGTTGGCCAAAGCCCTTGAGGTGATCAACGCAAAACTGCCCGCGACGCGTTAACGCCGCAGGCAAACGGGGCAGGTCTTACAGCTCGCCCACGGCGACGGTTTTGATATTCGCCCATTGGTCATCCGCCGTCTTTGCGGTGGCGACAACGTCCTTCAAAAAGGCTGCCCGGGTTTCCGCGTTCAGGAACAGAAACAGTTTTCCGTCTGCGACAAGGTATTGATCCGGGTCACCGTCAAACTTCTTGCCGACCGATACGCCGAATGAACAGAAGCCACCATGCTGCGGCAGGTATGCAGCAGGGTTTGCCTCGAACGCTTCACGGTTCGCGGCGGACGTGAAATAATAGGAGGCTCCGTCATAAGTTGACGAGTGAGTGGCGAAGCCTTCGACCGGGTTGCCATCATTGACCAATGCAACCAGATCAACGCCATGTGCGGCCAGTGGCGCACCAGCGGCTGAAATGCCGTTGGACACGTTGATTTCGTCAGCGGCAAAGGCCGGGGTGGACAGGGCAATTGCAGTCGCCATGGCGGCAAAGATGAGAGATTTCATAATATTTTCCTTTTGGTTCTGGTTTCGGGTCGACCTCTTTGTCGACCGATAAAGCTAAAATAGGGAAAGGATACGGAACGTTTAATCTCAGATACGTCACCAAATCTTGCAGATCGTACAAACAGTCGAATGGTTGGCGTTCACTCTCCAATTCTCCACCATCCATCCTGTGACGCAGGAAGCCGGGCGCCGCGTGACGCGCGAAAAGTTGAGACATATCACTTTTGCGTTGCATGCTGAGGCTTAGCCGCGTGGTTCGGTTCCCGGTACCAAGATTCCTTCGGGCAAGAACCTGCCGCGGACCATGCAGACTTTTTCAGTCAGAACCTGCTATCATTCAGGTTGCCATCTTGCATTGGGGATCAGCGCTAGGCAGGAGTTCCTGCGCGCGCTGCCGCGCACCATAGGCTTTGCACTTGCACCGGTTCAAGATTCAGCCTATACGCGCGCTGTCGATACAAGGGCGGTCAACGTCCGGATGACGTTTCTGAGCAGGGCCGGGTTAACTCGGCCCTTTGTGTTTGTTTGCTCGGGGCGCACCGGATCACGCCTGAAGACGTCATGAAACAAGACCGGCGGAGACAACCGCTCGGCCAGCAAAAACGTACTGTAAAGGAAATGAACGCCACATGGCTAACACATCCATGGAGGAATTCGAAGCCCTCCTGAACGAAAGCTTCGAAATGGACACGCCCGAAGAGGGTTCTGTTGTCAAAGGCAAGATCCTGGCGATTGAAGCCGGTCAAGCCATCATCGACGTCGGCTATAAAATGGAAGGCCGCGTTGATCTGAAAGAATTCGCAAATCCCGGCGAAGCCCCTGAAATCGCTGTCGGCGACGAGGTCGAAGTTTACCTGCGTGCCGCAGAAAACGCCCGTGGCGAAGCCGTCATCTCGCGCGAGATGGCCCGCCGCGAAGAGGCATGGGATCGTCTGGAAAAAGCATATGCCGACGACCAGCGTGTCGATGGTGCAATCTTTGGCCGCGTCAAAGGTGGCTTCACCGTCGATCTGGGTGGCGCAGTTGCATTCCTGCCTGGTTCGCAGGTTGACGTACGCCCCGTACGCGACGCAGGCCCGCTGATGGGTCTGAAGCAGCCGTTCCAGATTCTGAAAATGGACCGCCGCCGTGGCAACATCGTTGTGTCGCGTCGCGCAATCCTGGAAGAATCGCGTGCCGAACAGCGCGCCGAAGTCATCGGCAACCTGACCGAAGGTCAGAACGTCGAGGGCGTGGTCAAGAACATCACCGAATATGGTGCATTTGTTGACCTGGGCGGCGTTGATGGCCTGCTGCACGTCACTGACATGGCATGGCGCCGTGTAAACCACCCGTCTGAGATCCTGACGATCGGCGAAACCATCAAGGTTCAGGTCATCAAGATCAACAAAGACACTCACCGCATCAGCCTGGGCATGAAGCAGCTTCAGGAAGATCCGTGGGATCTGGTTGCCGCCAAGTACCCGCTGGGCTCGGTCCATCAGGGTCGCGTCACCAACATCACCGACTACGGCGCATTCGTCGAACTGGAAGCCGGTGTCGAAGGTCTGGTGCACGTGTCCGAGATGTCCTGGACCAAGAAAAACGTCCACCCCGGCAAGATCGTCTCGACCAGCCAGGAAGTCGACGTCATGGTTCTGGAAATCGACGGCGCCAAACGCCGCGTGTCTCTGGGCCTGAAACAGACTCAGCGCAACCCATGGGAAGTGTTTGCAGAAACACACCCCGAGGGCACCGAGGTCGAAGGCGAAGTCAAGAACATCACCGAATTTGGTTTGTTCATTGGCCTCGAGGGCGACATCGACGGCATGGTTCACCTGTCGGACCTGTCCTGGGACGAACGTGGCGAGGATGCAATCCAGAACTACCGCAAAGGCGACATGGTTTCGGCCGTTGTCTCGGAAGTGGATGTCGAAAAAGAACGTATCTCGCTGTCGATCAAAGCTCTGGGTGGTGACAAGTTCGCAGAAGCCGTTGGCGGCGTGAAGCGTGGCTCGGTCATCACTGTCGAAGTGACCGCAATCGAAGATGGCGGCATCGAGGTCGAGTACGAAGGCATGAAGTCGTTCATCCGCCGTTCCGACCTGTCGCGTGACCGTTCCGAACAGCGCCCCGAGCGTTTCTCGGTCGGTGACAAGGTTGATGTCCGCGTAACCAACGTTGACAGCAAGACCCGCCGTCTGGGCCTGTCGATCAAGGCACGCGAGATCGCCGAAGAGAAAGAAGCCGTGGAACAGTACGGTTCTTCCGACTCGGGCGCGTCGCTGGGCGACATTCTGGGTGCAGCGCTGAAGTCGGGCGACTAAGCCCGGGGCGCATCCCAAGTATGATTTACGGCCTCGCATGGAAGTGCGGGGCCGTTTTTGTTGCGAATCAACATGTTCCAAACACACTGCTAAAACTCGATATTGTTCGCGCTTGAAGTGTGTAAATCGGCCTGTCGGGCAAAATTTCCCGTGAGAATATGGCAAAATAAGGCATCAACACGCAGAGTATCCGTTCCCCCGTTCTGGGTTTTTTCCTATACTGTCAAAACAGTAGACCTGTCACACCGGCTGCCTGGGAGGGTATCTCGAATGATCCGTTCAGAACTGATTCAGAAAATCGCTGACGAAAACCCGCATCTCTATCAGCGTGATGTCGAGCGGATTGTGAACACCGTGTTCGAAGAAGTCACCGATGCCATGGCGCGCGGCGACCGGGTCGAACTGCGTGGCTTTGGCGCGTTTTCGGTGAAAAAGCGGGATGCCCGCGTAGGGCGCAACCCCCGTACCGGTGAAACCGTTCAGGTCGAGGAAAAATGTGTACCATTTTTCAAAACTGGCAAGTTGCTCAGGGATCGTTTGAACGGTAAAGCCTGACCTCATGATGCGTTACCTTCGATATGCTTTTCTTGGGACTCTCGGGATCGTTCTGATTTCCGTGTCCTTGGCGAATGTTCAGTCTGTTGAACTGAAACTGATGCCCGATGCTCTGGCCGAGCTTCTGGGCTTTAACGTCAGTACCTCTTTACCGCTTTTTCTGGTCGTTCTCGGTGGCGTTGTCGCCGGTTTGATCATCGGTTTCATGTGGGAATGGCTGCGGGAACATAAACACCGCCGCGATGCGACCGTGAAAAAAGGCGAGGTCCGCAAGCTTGAACGCGAAGTCAAGAAGCTCAAGAAAAAGCAGAACGAGGGTAAGGATGATATTCTGGCCCTACTCGACGAGGCCAGCTGAGGCTTATGTCTACCGATGTATCCGTTAAAATCTGCGGTTTGACCGCATCAGAACATGTGCGTGCTGCGGTTGAAGCCGGCGCGCGCTATGTCGGGTTCAACTTTTTTCCCAAATCGCCCCGTTACGCACCAATACCGCAAGCCGCGGCCTTGGCCGCCGAAGTACCAGTCGGCGTTGCCAAGGTCGCTCTGGCCGTGAATTTCTCGGACGCGCAGCTTGATGAGATTGTCGCTGGGGTTCCGCTGGATATGTTGCAGCTTCACGGCGGAGAGTGCCCCGAGCGTGTGGCAGAGGTCAAGCAGCGCTATGGCCTGCCCGTCATCAAGGCGATCGGTGTGGCGGAGGCCGAGGACTTGGCAGCGATTGATCTGTATTCCGAAGTTGCAGACCAGCTTCTGATCGATGCAAAGCCGCCGAAGAATTCGGAACTTCCCGGAGGCAACGGTCTTCCTTTTGACTGGCGGCTGCTGGCAGGTCGCAAATACTGGCGCAGGCCGTGGATGTTGTCCGGTGGTCTCAACCCGGACAATGTCGCTGAGGCGATCCGCATGACTGGTGCGCGGCAAGTCGATGTGGCGTCGGGTGTTGAAAGCGCGCCGGGCGTAAAGGACGCGGGACTGATACAGGCATTTATTGACGCGACACGCTGATTTTGTTTGCCTCCGCAAGGGGGCAATATGGTGCGTTTTGCCATGGCAAATCCCGCGACGACCACCTATGACAGTCAGGTACGACGAGGGAGACACCCATGGCCAACGATCTTTTCAATTCCTTCATGTCCGGCCCTGACGAGCAAGGGCGCTTTGGCATATTCGGCGGGCGTTTTGTCAGCGAAACGCTGATGCCGCTGATCCTGTCACTGGAAGAGGAATACAACAAAGCCAAGGATGATCCGACCTTCTGGGCCGAGATGGATGATCTGTGGGCCAACTATGTGGGCCGCCCCTCGCCTCTGTATTTTGCGGAACGCCTGACCGAGCATCTGGGCGGGGCGAAGATCTATCTGAAACGCGATGAGCTGAACCACACCGGCGCACACAAGATCAACAACGTGCTGGGCCAGATCATTCTGGCGCGACGCATGGGCAAGACCCGGATCATTGCCGAGACCGGGGCAGGGCAGCACGGTGTCGCGACAGCCACGGTCTGTGCGAAATTTGGTCTGAAATGCATCGTTTATATGGGTGCCCATGACGTGCAACGTCAGGCCCCGAACGTGTTTCGTATGCGCTTGCTGGGGGCCGAGGTGATCCCGGTCACTTCGGGACGTGGTACGCTGAAGGACGCGATGAATGACGCGCTGCGCGACTGGGTGACCAATGTGCGCGATACGTTCTACTGCATCGGAACAGTGGCCGGTCCGCACCCATACCCGGCGATGGTGCGTGATTTCCAGTCGATCATTGGCAAGGAAGCCAAAGAGCAGATGATGAAGGCCGAAGGCCGTCTTCCCGATACGATCATTGCGGCTATCGGTGGCGGCTCGAATGCGATGGGCCTGTTCTATCCTTTCCTTGATGACAAGGCCGTCAACATCATCGGTGTTGAGGCTGGCGGTAAAGGTGTAAACGAAAAGATGGAGCATTGCGCCTCGCTGACAGGCGGTCGTCCGGGCGTTCTGCATGGCAACCGCACCTATCTGCTGCAGGATGATGACGGGCAGATTCTGGAAGGCTATTCGATTTCGGCCGGTCTGGACTATCCGGGTATCGGGCCCGAACATTCCTGGTTGCATGAGGTTGGTCGCGCGACTTACGTCTCGATTACCGACAAGGAAGCGCTTGAGGCATTCCAGCTGTGCTGTGCCACCGAGGGTATCATTCCGGCGCTGGAACCCAGTCACGCCCTGGCGCATGTCATGAAGATCGCGCCCGAGTTGCCCAAGGACCACCTGATCTGCATGAATATGTGCGGACGCGGTGACAAGGATGTTCAGACCGTCGCAAAATACCTGAACTTCGACATGTCCGACACCGAAGGCCGCACTGCAGGGTGATTTCAACCAGGACCGCACCGGGGCTATATGCCCCGGTTGACAATCTTGATCGAACAAGCAGCGGGGAAAACCCTTCGGTCCACCCGTGATTGTAATGCCCCTTTGAAATGGCTTTCGAATCTGATTGCTGTATTGCCGGGCGCAGCCGGATGTTGTTCCTGCCCTGGCGCGGCATCCGGTTTTGTCACGCGTGCTCGCCCTCGCAAGCGATCCTTTTGGACCCGATGGAGCCCGTGCAAAGAATCGTCCACAAGCGATATCGCCCTGTTCAACTTGTGCCAGAAGGTTTCCAAATGGTGGTCAGTGTAGCAACTGGAGCCACACTGTTGCAAAAATGCTGAACTGACAGCGATTATGTCCCTTCTGTCTTTGCAGACGAATTTCAAGCGCTGCCTGTCTCACGGTTCTTTCTCCACGCGACGACACAGTAAAAATTGGGTGTTTCAAGCTGTCTGAGAGTTGGTTCAGGTCAAAACCCGGTTGTTCCAACAACACTGTGTGGTCCGCACGCCCTAGTTGAATCCCGCAGCGTTCTATACAGCGTCTTCCAATTGAATTAACTTCTCATTAACCGGCGATTTGCCGCCGGTTCTGGGGATGTCTCTGCGAAGACGGGGCAAGGATGACGCTGCTTGGGATGTGATTTTGACCCCGGGCACTCTGGTGTTTGGCACCCACGCGGTGCTGTAGGAGGTAATATGGTTTGGTCCGCAATCACGAGGCTGTCATGTCTCTGTCTTCTGGTTTCCGCGCTTTTGATGGGAAGCGTCAAAGAGGGTCTGGCATTTGGCAACCCGTCCTTTCCGTCCCAGACAGTCGCAACACCTAACGGCGGGCAGATTTTCTTTTCCAATCTCCAAGGCACTGCAACAGCGTTTATGTCTTTGGGCGTTTCGGGAGAAGGCCCCGGAGGATCGTTCTATTTCAACAATGGTGTTTTGACTCAACCTGCTATAACGCCGGCAGGATTGGCCAATCTGGGGTATATTGGCGCGACGATACTCAGCCAGAACGGAGCGGACTCCACTTACGCCACTGATGGCTATCTTGGAGTCATGTTCACCGCGCGCGAAACCGTCGGAGGGCCGCTTTACCTTTATGAAATCGCGCTGTCCGGCGTCACGAATACCCAGATTATCAACACGCGGACTTTGGCCGACACGACGCAGCCGACGGCCTCAATCGGTGCACTGACAACAATCGGCAACGGTACGTTCCAAGCGGTGATCACACTTAGTGAACCCAGCACAGATTTCACAGTGGGCGACTTGTCGGTTACCAATGCTTCAGCCACCCTGACAGGGTCCGGAACCAATTATGTCGCAACGTTGACTGCGCAAAATAACGGTACAATTGAGCTGTTTATTCCCGCTGGCGTTTTTTCTGATGCCGCCGGGAACCTGAATCTTGCATCCAACAGGGTCAGCACACAACAGGGCGTAACGGATACACAGCGACTGGTGCAGGCCTTTCAGAACGCCCGGGCCAACAGCCTTGTGACCAATCAGCCAGAGTTGACGCAGTTTCTTCAGCAATCGGGATCAGGTGCGTTGGACTCATCAGTGACGCAGGGATCGGGGTATCTGAAATTTGCAAGTGATCCAACTCAACCGGTCTGGTTCAATCTGTCCGGTAACTGGAGCTCGCAAAACGATTACGACAGTTCTTATGCCTTGGCCGTGGTGGGGGCGCATGGCTGGGTGAACTCGAACCTTCTGATCGGTGCCATGTTGCAGATCGACTATGCCGAAACCGAAAACGGCCCGGCCAGCGTGGATGGCACAGGGTGGCTGGTCGGGCCTTATGTCGTCGCAAAACTACCTAGCCAGCCGGTGTTTTTCGAGGGGCGCGTTCTGTACGGTCAGGCCGATAACGATATTTCACCGCTGGGCACCTATACCGACAGTTTCGATAGCGAGCGCTGGCTGATCCAGTCGCGCGTAACCGGAGAGATGAAGCGCGGGAACCTGACGCTTATGCCGTTGCTGGACATCAGCTATGCCAGCGACAATCAGGAGACTTATACTGATAGTCTGGGCAACCTGATTCCGCAGCAGGATTTCAGCCTGACCACCGCACGGTTGGGCATGGATTTCAGCCATCCAATCCAAGTGTCGCGCGGTCAGATGATGCTGACCGGTGGTCTATCTGGTATTTGGAGCACAACATCCGGCACAGGCACTGTTCCTGGCGTGACACCGATAGGGGATACGGCCCGTGCACGCGCTGATCTGGGTTTTGACTACCGACTGGAAAACGACAGCCTTCTGGCCGCAAATCTGTTCTATGATGGTATCGGTGAAAGCGGATTTGAAAACTACAGTGTCAGCCTGATCTGGCAAATGGCATTCTGAATCCGCCGTGTGCTATTTTGGGAGTCCGTCAGGTCTTCGCCTTGTTTTGGAGCAGAATGTCGAGCGGTACGATCTCAAGCGCGCGTTGATGTGTCGCCTCCAGATGAACCTGTGGCGCACATCCTTCGTCATGAGCTTGCAAAAACCGGCTTGCACATAAACACCAGCTGTCACCTGGGCGAAGGCCGGGAAAGCCGAATTCGGGCCGTGCCGTGCTCAGATCATTACCCACATATTTTGAGAACGCCAGAAATTCGGCTGTCATCACGGCGCAGACTGTGTGACTACCCTGATCCTCGGCGCAGGTATTGCACGCGCCATCCCGGAAAAACCCTGTCAAAGGGTCGCGTGAGCAAGGGGCCAAAAAGCCACCCAGTACATTTACACTGTCTTGTTTCTGCATAATGGCATCTTACAGACTTTCCGCAATCTTGCGGAACATTTCGATGTTAAGATCATTTACGCTGGGTTCACGGAACAGCCTGTCTGCACCAGTTGTCACAATTAGAACGCCCCTGGGCTGGTTGAAATAGATGTACTGACCATAGACACCGCGGGCCAGAAACTCTCCTTCATGTGCGCCGCGGGGAATCCACCATTGATACCCGTACCCGATCTCTCCTTGTGCGGTCGGTGCGCTGGGTTGGGTGGCTTCGAAAATCCATTCGGCAGGAACCAGTTGCTTTCCGTTCGCGATGCCGTCCTGAAGGATCATTTGTCCGAACCGGGCGAAATCACGCGTGGTGAAGTTGAGGCCACCCAAAACAAAAGCGACCCCTGCACCATCAGTGATGTAGTATCCGTCCCGCTCCAGCCCCAACGGTTGAAGTATCTTTTCCGTCAGAAGGTCTGCCACGTTCCGCCCGGTCGCACCGCGTATCACCATGCCCAGAACATGGGTGTCGATCGACACGTATTGCCAGGTTTCACCCGGCGTCGCAAAGCTGTCCCGCAGCGAGGCTGCGAAATCGTCCAACTCACCACCCAGCGCAACCACACGCCCCATCCGATTGATGTCGGAATTTGGGTCGAGATAATCTTCATCAAACGTCACGCCGCTTGCCATGTTCAGCACGTTGCGGATCGATGCAGCCTCATACGCGCTGCCCTTCAGTTTGGGCGCATATTTGACAACCGGGTCATCCAACGACCCGATTGCACCCTCTTGCAGCAGGATACCGAAAAGCGCCGAAAGATAGCTTTTGGCGACCGACCAGGAAATCCTCCGGTCATCAGACCCGGTTCCAAGATAATATTCCTCGAACCTGATTTTGCCGTCCTGCATAACCAGCAACGACGTGACCGCGCGTTCATCGATCCAGCTGTCGGTTCCCTCCGGCAGCTCGAACCCTTCGCCATAAGGCAGGTCCCAGGTAGGTGCGTCGCCACGCGGCAGGTTCACGGTTAGAAAAGCTTCGTCCATGTGCGAGAAATTGTGAACGATCTTCTCTTCAGAAAATAAAGAGTTTACGGCCAAAAGGCGCTGCAACTCTTCGCGTTTCCACAGCCCGACGGCAGTGGCGGCCAGAACCAGCGCCAGCACGATGCGCAGCACCCACTTCAAGATGGATTTCATCGCATTGCCTCCCTAGTTGGGCGGTATTGGAACGCGGGAGATCACATTCCGCAACCTCTACGTAACGGAAAGAGGCCGACGTGCTACCTGAATTTGTCCAAAAGCTTCTGCATCGCCGACCGGTCATCGTCCGCGGCGTCGGGTGCGCCTGTTGAAGGTGTGTCGGTTTTTGGGGCAGCGTTCTTTGATGATCGCGGCGGGGCAGTGCGCAATGCAACCGCATTCATGAACTTGCCGCCCTCGTCCTGTGCCAGGTAGGGTGCTCCGTCCGAAACACCCCAAAGAACGTCGTCCAGCCATTCGGCTTCGGATTTTGCAAAGTCGTTCAGGACATATCCCGACACCATTTCCTTGCGGCCCGGATGCCCGATCCCAAGGCGCACGCGATCATAAGCCGCCCCGATATGCTCATGGATCGAGCGCAGACCGTTGTGCCCGGCGTGCCCGCCCCCTGCCTTGACACGCAGCTTGCCCGGAGCAAGGTCCAGCTCGTCATGGAACACAACAACGTCGGTGGAGTCGAGCTTGTAAAACCGCATCGCCTCGCCGACGGATTGACCCGAACGGTTCATGTAGGTTTGCGGTTTCAACAGCAGGACTTTCTCGGTGCCAAGTCGACCTTCCGAAATCTCGCCCTGAAACTTCGATTTCCAGGGGCCAAACCCGTGATCCTCTGCGATCCGGTCCAGGGCCATGAACCCGATATTGTGCCGGTTCCGGGCATATTTCTGGCCCGGGTTTCCCAATCCAACAAACAGCTTCATGTTTCCGTTTTGCCTCTGTAGCTCCAAAGCCATTTCATGCCCGGAAATTGCCAGGAAATCCAGTCAGGCCTGATGACTGAACCCGCAAAAAAAAACGGGGCTCACCCGAGCCCCGCTTCAAAGTCGGAAACATTGTTCCAGACTTATTCTTCTTCTTTTCTGACAACTTCGACTTCATCGGCTGCAACTTCACCATCTTCATCGTCGTCGCTGGTGGACAGGCCAGTCGGTGCCGAGATGTTGGCAATCACAAAGTCACGATCGATGGTCGGTTTGGTGCCCTCAGGCAGTTCAACCGACGAAATGGTCACGACGTCATTGATGTTCAGACCGGTCAGATCAACAGTGATCTTTTCAGGAATGTCACCGGCGGTGCAGATCAGTTCGACTTCCGGGCGGACAACGGTCAGAACGCCACCCTTTTTGATGCCAGGGGCCACCCCTTCATTGATGAACTCAACGGGGATGAACAACGCGATCTTGGTGGTCCGGCGCAGGCGCATCAGGTCCAGATGGGTCGGCAGGTCTTTGACGACATCACGCTGAACGTCGCGGCAGATGACGCGCACGTCATCGTGGCCTTCAACTTTCAGGTTCCACAAGGTCGACTTGAACCGGCCCGCTTTCAGGCGCTTGAACAGGACGTTGAACGGGATCTGGATTGGCAACGGATCTTTGTCACCACCAAATACGATGCCCGGAACCATGCCGTCGCGGCGTGCCTGACGAGCGGCGCCCTTGCCTGTCCCCGTCCGTTCCAGAGCTACGAGATCAGGAATCTCACCAGCCATGATATATTCTCCAATGTTAGGGCGGGCATCCTCCAAGGCTGTATACCCGCGTGAAGCCGCGTCCTTAGCTTGATTCACCCGATTTGGAAAGAGGTAATCTTGCCATGCGTTCAGCTGGGTTCCACCGCCTATCCCGGAGTGTCGATCTGGCGGACGGATGAAGGATCCCCAGCTTCATCTGGCCAAAAATATCCCGGGGGAGGCGCCCGGAACGGGCGTCGGGGGCAGAGCCCCCCTGTTTGACCGGTTACGCTTGCCAGCGGCCCCCGAAGTTTTCAGGTATCAGCAGATTGTGACGCCCCAACGCGGCCACGTTTTTCTCACCACAAAGCGCCATTGTAGTGTCAAGCTCCCTCTGGATCAGCTCAAGCGCCGTGGTGACACCTTTCTGACCCATGGCACCCAGACCATACACAAACGCGCGGCCAACATAGGTCCCTTTGGCCCCAAGCGCCAAGGCTTTGAGCACGTCTTGCCCGGACCGGATGCCGCTGTCCAGATGCACCTCGATATCGCCACCGACCGCATCCATGATCTCGGGCAGGACACGAATTGAGCTTAGCGCGCCGTCAAGCTGACGCCCACCATGGTTTGACACGACAATTGCATCGGCACCCAGCTTGGCGGCCATCCTTGCGTCCTCTGCATCAAGGATGCCCTTGAGGATCACTTTCCCGCCCCATTGCTCCATCAGTTTTTCAACCTTGGACCAGTCAAGGCTGGGGTCGAACTGTTCTGCGGTCCAGGCCCCCAATGACGATGCGTCCGAAATACCATGCACATGCCCCACGATGTTGCCGAACTCGCGCCGCTGGGCCCGCAGCATTTCAATGCCCCATACCCATTTGGTCATCAGGTTGGCGATGGTTTTTGCCGTCAGTTTGGGCGGGGCCGACAGACCGTTTTTCAGGTCCTTGTGCCGTTGGCCCAGAATTTGCAGGTCGAGCGTGATCACCAGTGCGGAACATCTGGCATCTTTTGCCCGCTGGATCAGGCGGTTGATGTAGTCCGTGTCTTTCATTGTATAAAGCTGGAACCAGAATGGCTTGTCGGTATACCCGGCCACATCTTCGATCGAGTTGATGGACATGGTGGACAGCGTAAAGGGTACACCAAATTCCTCGGCGGCTTTGGCGGCCTTCATCTCTCCGTCTGCATGTTGCATCCCCGTCAACCCGACCGGGGCAAGCGCCACGGGCATTGAAACGTCTTCGCCAATCATTTGCGAAGTTGTCGACCGACCGGACATGTCGACCGCAACCCTTTGGCGCAGGCGAATTTTTTCGAAGTCGGTGCTGTTGTCGCGAAAGGTCTGTTCTGTCCAGCTGCCGCTTTCGGCGTAGTCATAGAACATACGAGGCACGCGGCGTTCATATATGCGTTTGAGGTCTTCGATATTGGTGATCACAGGCATGAAAACAGGGCTCCGCTCACTTTGGTTAGTTTTCCTTACCAATTCATTCCCAAGGCTGCAATGTCTTGACGTCACAGTGAAGGGTCACAAAAAACCCGCCGCGGTATCCGCGACGGGTCATCATTCTCGCATGTTGGCTGCGAAATCAGGCGCTGTGCGCGCCATCCGAAAGAGATTTCACAAAGGTCAGCACGTCGGCCACAGGTTTACCTGCGCCGATCTGGCTGACGATCGCTGACCCGACCACCGCGCCATCCGACACCGAGGCAATATTGCGCGATTTCTCAGGCGTGTTGATCCCGAACCCCACGATCACCGGCAGATCGGTCGCGGCCTTGATGCGGGCAACCTCGGGGCCAACATCGGTTGCTTCTGCCTCGGCTGCGCCAGTGATCCCGGTGATCGAGACATAATAAACAAAGCCAGAAGTGTTTTGCAGAACACGTGGCAGGCGTTTGTCATCCGTAGTCGGGGTCGCCAGGCGAATAAAATTCAGACCTGCCGCTTGCGCGGGCAGGCAGAGTTCTGCGTCCTCCTCGGGGGGAAGGTCCACCACGATCAAACCGTCAATCCCTGCCGCTTTTGCATCGGCCAGAAACGCGTCAACACCCCGGCTGTAGATTGGGTTGTAATACCCCATCAGGACAATGGGGGTTGTATCGTCCGTTTCCCGAAACGTTCGTGCCAGATCCAATGTGCGTTGCAAGGTCATGCCCCGCTCAAGCGCACGTTGGCCTGCGGCCTGAATAGTAGGGCCGTCGGCCATCGGGTCGGTAAAGGGCAGGCCCAGCTCGATAACATCCACGCCAGCACCAGGCAGGCCTTTGACCACTTCAAGCGAAGTGTCATAGTCGGGATCCCCGGCCATGACATAGGCGACAAAGGCCTTCTTGCCTTCAGCTTTCAGGGCGGCGAACTTGGCGTCGATACGGGTCATCGGATGTCCTTGCACTCGGGTTTCGACCTGATGTGCAGAAACTTTGACCGAAAATCAATCCCGCCCGGACAGGAATGGATCAGAAGCCCAGATGATAGCGTACCAGCAGGGCATTCACGCCCGGGTTCTCGTCATTTGTGCTGGCGTTGGATTTATGGGTAAGTGCGACAGACACGCTATTGCCATTGTTCAGGTTATAGCCAAGTCCCAAAAGGCTGCGAATCTGGAAATCGCCCCCCAAATCATTCAGGTCGTTGCTGGCGTTATAATACCCAGGCATCACGCTGCCTTCCACGAACCAGCGATCGCTTAGCGCATACTGCCCGATCAGGCCCGCGCCGATATGCGTGTCCCCATCCTCATCTACGGTTAGGGCCGCGCCCAAACCGGTGCGAAACCGCGTGGCCTGATGAAATGGCGTGTGGTGGTATTCGATCGAGATCAGACCCTGATCTTCAGATGTGTCTTCAGAATAGTCCGCGTATCCGGCACCAAAAACAACGGTCTGGGCTTGGGCTGACGCGCAGGCCGTTGCCGCCAGTACGGTTGCAAGAAAAAAGTGTTTCATCTGTGTCCGCAAACAAAAAGTGATCGTGCGCTATTAACTGGTATTCGTAGCCGTCGTTTTTCAATTTCGGCAAGAACACGTTTTCCAAACGATTTTGTGATGTGGCGAAATGGACTCTGCCAAAGAGCCGCCAGCAATCCCTTGCGCAATCAGGCGGACCTGCATAGAAGCTGCGATCGTATTCTATGCAGGAGGCCGTGATGGGCTTTAAAATGGGAATCGTGGGTCTGCCGAATGTCGGCAAGTCGACCCTTTTCAATGCGCTGACCAAAACCGCAGCTGCGCAGGCCGCGAACTTCCCGTTCTGCACCATCGAGCCAAATGTCGGGGATGTTGCGGTTCCCGACGCCCGCCTCGACAAGTTGGCGGCGATTGCATCCTCAAAACAGATCATCCCAACGCGGATGACTTTTGTGGATATCGCGGGTCTGGTAAAAGGCGCGTCAAAGGGCGAAGGGCTGGGCAACCAGTTTCTGGCGAACATTCGCGAAACGGATGCGATTGCCCATGTGCTGCGCTGTTTCGAAGACGGCGACGTGACACATGTAGACGGGCGCGTTGATCCGGTTGCGGACGCTGACACGATCGAAACCGAGTTGATGCTGGCCGATTTGGAAAGCATCGAAAAGCGTCGGACCAATCTGGTGCGCAAGCTGAAGGGCAACGACAAAGAAGCGCAGCAGCAGGATCGCCTGCTGGCCCAGGCGCAGGCCATGCTGGAAAGCGGCAAGCCCGCACGTCTGGTCGACGTCAGCGACGAAGACGCCAAGGCGTGGACGATGTTGCAACTTCTGACCACCAAACCGGTTCTGTACGTCTGCAACGTGTCCGAGGAAGACGCCGCAAAAGGCAACGAATTCTCTGCCCGCGTGGCCGATATGGCTGCTGCTCAGGGCAATGCCCATGTGATTATCAGCGCCAAGATCGAAGAAGAAATCAGCCTGCTGGATGAGGACGAAGCCCAGATGTTCCTTGAGGAAATGGGACTGGAAGAGCCCGGCCTGGACCGTCTGATCCGCGCCGGTTACGATCTGCTAAAGCTGGAAACCTATTTCACCGTCGGCCCGAAAGAGGCCCGCGCCTGGACCATCCGCACCGGCACCGCTGCACCGCAAGCAGCAGGTGTGATCCATGGCGATTTCGAAAAGGGCTTCATCCGCGCCGAGACCATCGCCTATGACGACTATGTCGCTGCCAATGGCGAACACGGCGCGAAAGAGGCGGGTAAGATGCGGGCAGAGGGTAAAGGCTATATCGTCAAGGACGGCGATGTGATGCACTTTTTGTTTAATACCTGATCAATTGGGCTGTTCCTGTCGGGTGAGCGGGGTATCCTGCCCTATCCGCAGCATTGGAGCTTTCCTTGATCGAAATCCGCGACCTGCAACTGCTCAGCGCTTTGGCGCGGCATCGGCATTTTGCCAAGGCGGCCGAGGAGTGCGGGATTTCACAGCCTGCGTTTTCTATGCGCATCCGCAATCTTGAGGATCGGTTGGGTGTCTCCATCGTCCGCCGCGCCAACCGCTTTCAAGGGCTGACCGAAGAGGGCGAGATGATCGTCCAGCGGGCGCGGCGCATTCTGGACGACACCAAGGCGCTGGAACAGCAGGTGCTTGCTGCCAAGGGCGAGATTACGGGCACACTGATCCTTGGCGTGATCCCGACCGCAATCGCCTTCACGGGGCGGTTGGTCAAAAGGCTGCGTGACGCGCATCCTCGTATCGTCACACGCATTGAAACCATGTCCGCCACCGCAATTCAACACCGGCTGGACGAAGGCAGCCTTGATGCCGGGGTAACCTATGGTGACAGCATCGGTACCGATTTCCGACAGGTTCAACCCCTTTACGAGGAAACCTATGTGTTGTTGGTGCCCACGCATTTGACGGACCAGACCGGCCCGATTCCGTGGGCGCAGGTCGCAGAATTTCCGCTCAGCCTATTGGAGCCGCAGATGCAGAACCGGCGAATTCTGGACCGGGTGTTTGCCGAACAGGGGCTGCACCCAGATATCGTTGCCGAAACCAGCGGTTTCACGGCATCGATGGTCATGGTGCGGGAGGGGCTGGCGGCGACGGTTGTCCCTCGGGTTCTGGTGCGCGCGCTGGGCGATTTGAAGGGAACGAAAGTGTTGCCGCTGATTGAACCTGTTGTCAGCAAACCGATTTGTCTGGCAACCCTCAGCCGGGATCCCGAGCTGCCAACCGTCAAGGCTTTGCGGGATGTGGTGACCTCTTTGCGGTGATAAGGCGTCGTTATCGTGCGATTGCGAAAAGCGATTTGACGATATGTTTGCCTGATGAGAGACGGAACCTCAATCGGAGGGCATCATGGCACCATTAGATACCAAGCCATCAGGCACACCCAAGGGCGTCTGGAAGTCAGGTAAAGGCAAGGGGCGGCACACACCCAAGGGCCGTCAGTTCACGGATGAGGCGCAGGCTGAAATCACACGCCTGCTGGGTGATCGCCCGCGTCGCCGCGACCTGCTTATCGAGTTTTTGCATTTGATTCAGGACGAACACGGTCATATCAGCGCCGACCATATTGCGGCGCTTGCCGTGGAAATGCGGATCGGTCAGGCCGAGGTCTATGAGACCGCGACTTTCTATGCCCATTTCGATGTGGTGAAAGAAGGTGAGACGCCTCCTCCGGCATTGACCATCCGGGTTTGTGATTCCCTCTCCTGCGAAATGGCCGGTGCCCAGCAGTTGCAGAAGGCGCTGGAAGACGGTTTGGACCCTGCCGAAGTTCGCGTTGTTCGCGCGCCCTGCATGGGGCGTTGCGATACCGCTCCGGTATTGGAGATTGGCCACAACCACATCGACCATGCGACCCCCGAAAAGGTGCAGTCGGCGATTGCGGCAGGGGACACCCATGCGCATCTGCCCAACTATGAGACCTTCGAGGCCTATGAGGCCAACGGCGGCTACACCAAGCTGAAAGATCTGCGCGACGGCGGGAACTGGGAAGAAGTCCAGGAAACTGTTCTGGCCTCGGGCCTGCGTGGTCTGGGCGGTGCTGGCTTCCCGTCGGGCAAGAAATGGGGCTTTGTTCGCATGAACGACGGCCCGCGCTATCTGGCCGTGAACGGCGATGAGGGTGAACCCGGCACATTCAAAGACCGCTATTACCTGGAGCGCACACCGCATGTCTTCTTGGAAGGTATGCTGATCGCGGCATGGGCGGTCGAGGCCGAGACCTGTTTCATCTACATGCGCGACGAATACCCGGCAGTACTGGAAATTCTGCGTCGTGAGATTGCGGCATTGGAAGATGCCGGTATCGTCGCAAAGGGTTACATCGACCTGCGACGGGGTGCCGGTGCCTATATCTGCGGCGAAGAATCCGCGATGATCGAATCGATTGAGGGCAAGAAGGGCCTGCCGCGCCATCGTCCTCCGTTCGTGGCGCAGGTTGGGGTCTTTAACCGTCCAACCTTGGTGCACAATGTCGAGACGCTTTATTGGGTCTCAAAAATTTGCCGCGAAGGGCCGCAGATTCTGAACTCTGTTGAAAAGAACGGCCGCAAGGGCCTGCGCAGTTATTCGGTCTCGGGGCGTGTGGCGAAGCCGGGCGTTCACCTACTGCCCGCAGGTTCGACCATTCTTGATGTGATTGATGCCGCCGGCGGCATGGCTGATGGCCATGTGTTCAAGGCGTATCAACCGGGCGGGCCGTCGTCAGGTCTTCTCCCCTCGGGCATTGACGACGTCCCGCTCGATTTCGACACGCTTCAGCCGCTTGGCACTTTCATCGGGTCTGCCGCCGTTGTGGTTCTGTCCGATCAGGACACCGCCCGCGATGCTGCGCTGAACATGCTGCGGTTCTTCGAGGATGAAAGCTGTGGCCAGTGCACCCCCTGCCGGGCAGGCTGCGAAAAGGCGGTCAAGCTGATGCAAGCCGACAAGTGGGATACCGATCTGTTGGAAGATTTGTGCCAGGTGATGGCCGATGCCTCGATCTGCGGTCTGGGGCAGGCGGCCCCGAACCCCATCCGTCTGGTCATGAAACATTTCGCTGACGAAATCTGAGGGAGACAGAGCCATGCTTGACGCAAGCCCAACCAAGACCGTCACCTTCAACCTGAACGGCGATGACGTCACCGTGCCCGAGGGCACCACGATCTGGGAAGCGGCCAATGGCCGGGGCCTGGTGATCCCGCATCTGTGCCACAAGCCTGCACCGGGATACCGCCCCGATGGCAACTGCCGCGCCTGCATGGTCGAGGTGGAGGGCGAGCGTACTTTGGTCGCCTCGTGCATCCGCCCGGCGGCCGATGGGATGGTGGTCAAGACCGACACCGACCGCGCCGAAAAATCGCGCGCCATGGTGATGGAATTGCTCGTGGCTGACCAGCCCGAGCAGCCGCATGACGTATCCAGCCATTTCTGGGATATGGCCAAGTTGAACGATGTCAGCAACAGCCGCTTTCCTGCGAAAGAGGCCGAGAAAATCCCGCTGCTGGATGACAGCCATGTGGCGATGCGTGTCAATCTGGATGCGTGTATCAACTGCAATCTTTGTGTTCGGGCCTGCCGCGAAGTGCAGGTGAATGACGTGATTGGCATGGCCGGTCGTGGTCATACGGCGCAGGTGGTGTTTGACCAGAATGACCCGATGGGTACCTCCTCCTGTGTTGCTTGCGGTGAATGTGTTCAGGCCTGTCCCACCGGTGCGCTGATGCCTGCGACCGTGCTGGACGACCAGCAGCAGGGGGACAGCAAGGATTACGATAGCGAGACCGAAAGCGTCTGCCCGTTCTGCGGTGTGGGCTGCAAGGTGTCGCTGAAGGTCAAGGACGGCAAGGTGAAGTATGTCGAGGGCATCAACGGCCCCGCAAACGAAGGTCGTTTGTGCGTCAAAGGTCGCTTTGGCTTTGACTACATCCACCACCCACACCGCCTGACCAAACCGCTGATCCGGCGCGAGGATGCGCCCGCCAAGGGTCTGAACGTCGATCCGGGCGATCTGTCGACCCATTTCCGTGAAGCGACCTGGGAAGAGGCGATGGATCTGGCCGCGACCAAGCTGATGGCCCTGCGTGCCAAAGACCCACGCTCGGTTGCAGGCTTCGGTTCGGCCAAGTGTACCAACGAAGAGGCGTATCTGTTCCAGAAGTTCATCCGTCAGGGCTTCAAGCACAACAATGTCGATCACTGCACCCGTTTGTGCCACGCCTCATCCGTTGCGGCGCTGATCGAGAATGTGGGTTCGGGCGCGGTGACGGCGACCTTCAACGAGATCGAGAACGCCGATGTGGCGATCATCATCGGTTCAAATCCGATCGAGAACCACCCTGTCGCGGCGACCTATTTCAAGCAGTTCGCCAAGCGTGGCGGCAAGCTGATCGTGATGGACCCCCGAGGCGTTGGTATGCGCAAGTTCGCCGACGAAATGCTGCAGTTCCGCCCTGGCGCGGATGTCTCGATGCTGAACGCAATCATGAACGTGATCGTCGAGGAAGAGCTGTATGACAGCCAGTACATCCATCGCTGGACCGAGAACTGGGAGGCCGAGAAAGAGCACCTGCGCGCCTTCACGCCCGAAGCGATGGCACCGATCTGTGGTATTGAACCGGATCAACTGCGCCGGGTCGCCCGCACCTTTGCACAGGCCAAAGCGGGCCTGATCTTCTGGGGCATGGGCGTCAGCCAACATATTCACGGCACCGACAACTCGCGCTGTCTGATTTCGCTGGCTCTGATGACCGGCAATGTCGGTAAACCCGGCACAGGCCTGCACCCGTTGCGAGGGCAAAACAACGTGCAGGGCGCATCGGATGCGGGCCTGATCCCGATGTTCCTGCCGGACTATCAGTCGGTGACTGACGACGGTGTTCGCGCCAAGTTCAATGATGTCTGGCATTCGGATGACTTTTCGAACGAGAAGGGTCTGACGGTGACCGAGATCATCGATCAGGCATATGCGGGCAACATCAAGGGCATGTATATTCAGGGTGAAAACCCGGCCATGTCCGATCCGGATGTGAACCACGCCCGCGCGGCACTGGCCAAACTGGATCTGATGATCGTGCAGGACATCTTCCTGACCGAGACGGCGAACTATGCCGATATCATCCTGCCTGCCTCGGCGCTCTATGAAAAGAACGGCACGGTGTCGAACACCAACCGTCAGGTACAGCGTGTACGGCCTGCCGTTACCCCTCCGGGTGAGGCGCGCGAAGATTGGAAGATCACGGTTGAGCTGGCACAGCGCATCGGGCTGAATTGGGACTACACCGATGTGTCGCAGGTCTTTGCCGAGATGAAACTGACCATGGCGTCGCTTGACAACATCACGTGGGAGCGTCTGGAGACCGAGACGATTACCTACCCGTCGCTCAGCGAAACCGATCCGGGTCAGGCCATCGTGTTCGGGGATGGTTTCCCCCGTTCGGGCGGCAAGGCGAAGTTCACTCCCGCCAGCGTCATTCCGCCGGATGAGGCCCCGGACGAGGAATACCCGATGATCGCCACCACTGGCCGTCAGCTGGAACATTGGCACACCGGCTCGATGACCCGCCGGTCCAATGTTCTGGACGCGGTGGAGCCGGAGGCGAACTGTTCGATGAATCCACGTACGCTCAAGCTTATGGGAATCGAGCCGGGCGATATGATCCGCCTGACCACACGTCGTGGTTCGATTGAGATCATGGTTCGCGCGGACCGGGCGATTGCCGAGGATATGGTGTTCATCCCGTTTGCCTATGTTGAGGCGGCGGCGAACATTCTGACCAACTCGGCCATCGACCCTTATGGCAAAATCCCCGAGTTCAAATTCTCGGCCATTCGCGTCGAAAAGATCGAAAGCGCAGTTGCGGCTGAGTAAAACCAACACATATCAAGCAAAGAAGGCGGCCAGATGGGTCGCCTTTTTCTTTTCTTGACAGGCGCTTGCGCTCGACCAACCCTGTCGTAGATGTTGGTGGAGGAATTTCTTATGGCACGCCGTTTCGTCGATCTGTCCGTTCCGTTGGAAACCGGGATCGTGTCTGACCCGCCAATCATGTTGCCGCAAATTGAATATCTGACCCATGATCAGACGGCAGAACAGGTCATGTCTTTCTTTCCGGGTCTGGAACGGCAAGACCTGCCGAACGGTGAAGGATGGGCAATCGAACGGTTGCAGATCGCGACCCACAACGGCACGCATCTGGATGCGCCGTATCACCATCATTCCACGATGAACAAAGGTGAACGGGCAATAACCATCGACGAAGTGCCGTTGGAGTGGTGCATGAACCCCGGCGTCAAGCTGGACTTTCGGCACTTCGAGGATGGGTATGTCGTTACCGCGGCAGATGTCGAAGCTGAATTGAAGCGCATCGGCCACGAACTTTGCCCGCTGGATATCGTCGTGGTCAACACTGCTGCAGGGACACGTTATGGTGCGCCGGACTATCTGGTCAAAGGATGTGGAATGGGGCGCGAGGCGACGCTTTTTCTGACTGAACGTGGCGTGCGTGTCACCGGCACCGACGCCTGGAGCTGGGATGCCCCGTTTCCGCTCACCGCCCAGGAATACGCTGAGACCCGAGATCCATCTATAATCTGGGAAGGCCATCGCGCGTCGATGGACATCGGGTATTGCCACTTGGAAAAGCTGACCAATCTGGAAGATTTGCCGCCCTCAGGGTTCGAGATTTCCTGTTTCCCCTTCAAGATAAAAGGGGCCTCTGCCGGATTTGTCCGGGCCGTGGCAATACTTGACGATGAAGACGCGCAGTAAAGGGGGTCAAATGCAGCCGAGTACCATACCTCCTGGCGGGCATGATGGCCCGTATGCCGCGCCGGTGGAAATTCGCGGCTTTGAAGTACGGCCCGAATGGATCGACTATAACGGCCATATGAATGTCGGGTTTTACGGTGTCGCCTTTGACATGGCGTTGGAAAAGCTGATGGTTGATCATCTCGGGTTGGGCGAGGTGCAGGTCAAGGCGTTGGGGCAGGGGCCTTACATCCTGCAGTCTCATCTGCATTTCGTGCAGGAGGTCAAAGACGGTTCATCGTTTTATTTCAGGTTCCGTATGCTGGATGCTGACAGCAAGAGAGGACATTATTTCGCGCAGATGCTTTTGGCAGAAACTGACGAGATTTGCGCGACGCAAGAGGCGCTTTTCATGAATGTCAGCCACAGCACCGGGCGATCCGTACCCTATCCGGATTGGGCAGCGACGCGTCTTGCGCAAATGGTGGTTGACCATAAGTCTCTGGGACCGGCTTCGCAGATCGGCCAACCGATAGGAATTCGCCGGAAATAGTTTCCAGGGTCAGAAGCGATCCTAATAGTCCTTTGAAAAGAACACTCCGATGCCCGTTTCGCCGCGACCGTCAACCGTGCCCTTGACCGAGAAATTGTCGGTAACATCAAGGTTCAGGTTCACCTCGGTATCGCCTTCGGTATTGACGGTAAAGTCGGTATAGAGGTTTTCACCCAGATAGGCCCCGGCACCCAATCGGCCCGCGCCACCTTCTGACGCACCAACATCAATCGTATCAACACCGGTAGAGTCGCGTAATCCCTTGGTCGCGTCCCCTCCAGCACCGCTGAGTTGCGCCAGCGACGCGGCCATCTGCGCAATCAGGAACGGTGAGATTTCCGAGAACCTGTTCCCAAAGAGCAGCATCGCCAGTGCCTCTTCAGCCGGGCGTTCGGGATCGGAAAACACGCTGACCTCGGGTGAATCCAGCGGCCCTGCGATTTCGATGGTCGCGGTGCCGTCCGAGGTGCTGGCAGAGGATTCAAACTCGATATAAGGCGTCAAGTCACCCTGTAGGGTCACGATGCCTTTGGTCAGGGCCAGCCTGCGGCCCAGAATATCGAAATTACCGCGGATCAATTCAATCTGACCTGATGGGACCACCGAGGTCGTGGTGCCACCAATGGAAATCCGGCCACCCAGTTCGGCATTTACACCGCGCCCCCGTACGAACACGGCTTTGGGTGCCAGCAAGTTGATGTCCAGTGCTATTCGGGATGTGCTTTGACCCTTGTCTTTGGTGGTTACAAGACCTGCACGCTCGCGCGTGATGAAACTGGCACCGCTTTCGTTGACATGCTGTATTTCGGGGATCGGTGCGGCACCTACAGCCCCCGAAGCCGCAGCGAGGTTGATATTGGTCTCACCAAAGGTGATCTGCCCAGCCAGCGAACTGTTCCCGGCTAGAGCGCCGGTCATCGCAATCTGACCGTTCAAAGTCGTCTCGTATAAAAGCCGATCGGTCAGGACGAGGCTGTTGATTGTTGTCGTGATCTGCGCATTGAACGGGGGCGTCAGATCGACAGGTCCATTGACGGTAAAGCCACCACCGGCCCGCACCCCGCCGTTCAGCGTGATGGTTGCACGGCTTTGCGCCAGATCCACCTGTCCGTTGATCCCGGTGATGGTCTGGCCTGCGCCGGGAAGTGCAAGGGATGTTCCCGAAGTGGTAATCGATCCGCTTAGGGACGCCAGATCAGCCGGGCCTTTGAGGGCTAGATCAAAACGCGCGGACCCCTCAATCTTGTTAGGCGTGATGAAGACGTTTGCTATCCCCAGGTTTACGCCACCCTTTGCTGAAATATCTGCATTGCTGCTGGTTTCATCAAAGGTGCCTGCAACCGTGCTGACGATGTCTGCGGGACCTTGCGCCTTGGCGTCGATGGTCCAAACGCCACTGTCCCGCTTGGCATTGCCCGCAGCGGTAAGGGTGCCGGGAAACTCTGGCACAAACCTTTCGATGCGGTTGAACTTGGCATCGAAGTCCAGATCAGCGGATCCATTTGTGTCCACCGTACCGGACACTTTGGCATAGGAACTCTCTGGCCCAAGCAAGTGTGCTGTTCCTTCGAGCCCGGACCGTGTCGGAGCGACGTTGCCGTCCAGTTTCAGAGGCCCGGAGAGTGTTTTTGACAGCCGCCCCAGATCATCCAGCGCTGCGGAAAAGGTCAATCCGCCGGCATCGCGGTTCAGTTTGCCGGATGCATCCGCAGAAAGGGCGGTGCCGATCAGCTGGAATGTGCGAATATTCAGACCGGCCTCGTCATTCACCGCATCCACCGTCAGGTTCGTTCGCCCCTGGATCAGGTTGTCAACCGCGTTGATGCCGGACTTGATGTCATCAGCAGCCAAGTTGCCTTTGACGTCAAATGCCTTGCTGCCAACCGTACCTTTGCCTGCGACGTCCGCGATGATCGAACCTGCAAGATCTCGCCCGGCAAGAGTTGAAAAGGGTGACAGGTCCGGGATGTTCAGACTGACCTGCCCGTCCACGGCCAATGCATCCGTCGGATCATCAATTGTTGCCGCGGCGCTTGCCACAATGGCTGAACCTTTGATCACCGCGTCGCGGATTTTAATCTGCTTCTGACTCAGCGCGCCGTCGAAATTTATCTCGGTCCGACCGACCAGCAGCGGGTCAATCTCGGGTAGGCCCGTTTTGATGTCCCGGCTCATCACGCTGGCTGTGCCATCAAACTCGAGCGTCTGAACAGTGCCTTTGCCGTCCAGTTTCGCCTGTACCGCACCGCCAAGCTCACGTTTGGCGAGGCCCGAGAACACGGAAAGATCCCGCGCGTTGACTGTTGCTTGCCCGTCAATCGTCACGCTGCCGTCAGGGGTGGTAACCGTACCATCAGCCTGCGCGCGCAGAGTATCGCCGATCAGCGTAAAATCCCGGATCGTTACGCCATCTGGACCGCGTTTTGCGTCCAGCGTGATTGTTGTGTTGCCCCGGATCACTGGGTCAATGTCATCGCGCCCTGTGGAAAGACCGCGCCCTTCGACCTCCAGCTTGCCATCGAAACTGCCTTCAAGCGGCGAACCCTGGCCCGTGAGCCGGGCAGAGGCCTGACCGCCCAGTTCCAGCTGCGCCAGACCCGAAAACCGTGCCAGATCGGTCGCCTGCAATGTCGCGGTTCCATCGACGGCCAAACCACTGGACAAGCCGCTGATCTCGGCATCAACGCCCAGTTCATAGTCCGAGCCGACCATCTCGACCCCGGACACGTTCAGGGTCAGATCCCTGCCATACTGGAACGTACCGTCCAGCGTAATGCGGTCTCCAATAGCTGCGTTCAGGGCATCGTCAGTCAGGTCGATACCGTCCAAAGCAGCTTGCAAATCACCGTCGATCCGCAAAACGTCACCCTGTTCCAAAGTTCCCTGCGCCGTAATTTGCGCGCGTTGCAGGTTCAGGGTATCGGATTTTACCGCGTTAGCGGTCAGACTTAGATCCCAGAGATTGCCGTTTTTCTCATCAAACAACGCAGAGACCTGCGCAGCTTCGATCGATGTGTCGCCACCTGACAACGGAAGGACGACGCTTTGCCCCTCGGGCGGTGTAATGCGTCCTTGCAGGGCCGCCAGTTGCAGCCGACCGCCCGGCGCCAGTTGCAGCGCCCCTTTCAGGTTCAGTGCCTGAGAACTGAGTTCCAGATCACTGATATCCAACGCGCCTTCAGGCAGGGTCCGTCCATCCACGATCAACTGCGTTTTGGGGCCGAAAAACGTATCCATTTTTTCAGCAACAAAAGGTGTCAGGTCACCACCCAGATCCGCGGTAAAGGCGATGCCCTCCTCCGCGCTAGCCGCGGCTGTTGGGGCCGAACGCAACCGAACCTGTCCGGTCACTCGTGGCTGCCCATCACTGCTCAGGCCGATATCGGCCGTAAAATCCGTCACCGGCCCGGACCCTTTCGCGGACAATCCGATCGGGGGACTGTCCGGCATTTTCAAAGCGGTCGAGATCAGACCCCCCGCGGCTTCGGTGACCTGAAGGTCAAGATCGATCTGGCTGTCAGTGTTCCTAAAACCCGCAGCTATGGAGATTTGATCACCGGCCCGATCCAGTCGGGTGATGTCCAGTTTGGTGTCCAGCGTCCCGTCGGCCAGCGACAGGTTGCCATTGACGGCCAGTTCCGCCGCAACGCCGATCAAAGGTTTGCCCAAGGCCAGCTCGCCAATGTGGATTTCGCCGATTTCGATGGCCACGGGCAGTTCAGGCAGTTGAAAAGCTTGGGTCTCGGCAGAAGCGGACGGTGTGTCCTTGGTCGTGGTGCCCGGCGCACGGGCGACGTCGATTTCTTGTGCGGTCAGCGCGTTGACCGAGAACCGCCCACGAATCAACGCCAACCGGTTCCAATCCAGTTCCGCTCCCCGGATGGTCAGCCAGACCCCTTCATCATCGGCCACCGTGATCTCGGTAATGGTGGCGCGTGAACTCAGCGCGCCTTGCAGACCTTTGACGGTAACATTCTGATCGTCGCCCGACAGCGTGTCCTGTAGGAACCGCTCGATCATGCTGCCGCCTTCGTCCTCCTGCGCGGGGCCGGCCACTGGCACAAGCATCAGCGTGCCAATCAGCAGAAGGTATGAAAGGTGCCGCCTCAAAACGCTTGCCCGATCCCGATATAGAATTGCAGACCATTGCCGCTGGAGCCGCTTACCGGGAAGGCCAGGTCAAACCGCAGGGGTCCGAAGCCGCCCAAATCATATCTTACGCCGATACCGGCACCTGCATGATCTTCCGCGCCACTTCCTATAAAGGAAGAGGTATCGACGACACCGTAGTCGTAAAACCCAACCAACGACAGAGAATCTGTCACCTTGCCCCGGATCTCGCCTGAAAGTCCAAGGAACGATTTGCCGCCTGCGACACCGGTCCCGACCGGGATGCCAAGGCTTTCATAGGGTTGCCCGCGCACGGTTCCTGCACCACCGGAAAAAAACAGAAAGTCGGGTGTAACGCCATCTGCTGGCGGGCCAATGACTGATCCAAGTTGCGCCCGCGCTGCCAGCACAACCCTGCCGCCGGTTCCAAGGCTGGTATAGATCCGGCCGTCGACAAACAGGCGAATGCCCGTATCGGTGCCGGAAAAGCCAATGAAAGGCATGACTTCGGAATCCAGATAATAGCCGCGCGTGGCGCTGACTTTATTGTCGCGTTCATCCCTTTCCGAGCGGAAGGGCAGGATAAAGTACCTGAACTTGCGGCCACTTCCATAGGCGTCGTCAGCATCTGACCACTGTAACCCAGCCGAGGCTTCGGCATAGAGCGTGTCCGAGAATGTGCGGCGCGCACCATATGCCACAGACGCAACCGATACATTGTAGTTTTCAGTGTTGCGGCGCTCCAGCAACACGTTCCAGAATGTATTGTCGTCCGGACCCAGACGATCGGGCTGATCCAGACGCAATCCGATCCGCCCATCAAGATCTTCGGAACCACCGATATTTCGTATCGCGGCCTCAAAACGCAGACGCTCCGCGCGTTTGAACATGTTTCGATGTGTCCAGGTCGCGGTCACGTCGAGACCGTCGCGCGAGGCCAGCTCGAGCCCAAAGGTCAGCTGACGCTTTGGTAGGTCTTCGAATGTGGCGTCGAAATCCAGTGTCCCGTCGGGGTTTGCTGTCTCATGTTCCTGCAATGAGACGACGTTGAACGTGCCGGTTCGGCGCAAACGCGTTCCAACCTTCTGGATTTTTTCTGGTGAGTAAACTTCCCCGCTTGGGAAACCGGCGATTTTTTCGATGGACCGGTGGCGCACATCCGTGTCGCCCTTAATGAACATTCTGCCAAACGTCAGCCTGCGCCCCGGGTCCAGATCAATCTGCGCATCCAGACGGGCCTGTGCGTGACGGGCGATAATGGTCTGATCCTCAATTTTTGCTTTTGCGTGGCCTGCATTCCGCCAACCCTGCACACCGTCCGAGCCTGCTTTTTGAATGACCCCTGTTGTTGCTAGTTTGCCGGGGGCGAAACCTTCGGGCAGCACGGTGCCAGACGCCAGGGGCTGAACAATGGCCGTGCCGAATTTGAAGCTTGGCCCGGTTTCAACGGTAATTGCGGCCCTGTTGATCTGGGCTGGCACAGTCAAAGAGCTCAACTCAGCGGCTTCCTGCCCGTCAAGCTTAATGCTGACAACCGGGCTGAAATACCCTTCGTCATACAAGATCTGCACAAGCGTGCGGTAATCCGACAAGGCGGCAGACAGGATCTCAAGTGGCGTATCCAGACCCCGCTCTTCCGCTGTTGTCACCGATGATGTCTTTTTCAGACGTTCAACAAGTTCCTTTGAAGCGCCCGGCGCCGTCAGAGAGGTTTCCAGCGCCATCAGAGCGGTCGGGGTCAGTGCCATGACAATGGCACTCAGCCAGCACTTCAAACGGCCTTGCGGCATGCGCCCTTGCATGAATAGCCCCAACTGTCCCAGTTCCAGATCTCAGCTACCGTGTGATGCACGGTCTTATAGTGTCAGGTTAGAACATCTGAATGCCGTTGGGAAAAGGGATAAACGCGGGATCGGGAAATTTTGGTCGAATTGTCCCGGCCTTTGCTGACACAATCGCTTTGCCGCACCTCGATTGGCAGACCGGAATTGCCGCAGTCCGGGCCAAAGCCAACCGTATACAACCAATGTCCTGGTCAGTCCTTGGCTTCGGCCCTGTGTAATTCACTAGGCAAACGGGCGGTTCTTCGGTATTCCCAATATATTGTCAACTGGTATCAAAAAAACCGAAAAAATGTCCTATCTCGACAACATCCGAACCTTTGTCAGGGTTTACGATCTGGGCAGCATGTCTGCGGCCGGGCGAGATCTGAGGATTTCGCCAGCGGTGACATCGGCGCGAATATCGCAGCTTGAGGACCATCTGGGTGTACGTCTGTTCCAGCGCACCACACGTAACCTGTCCCCGACAGAGCAGGGAAAAGCATTCTACCCCGGTGCGGTGGCGGTTCTGGATGCGGTGGACGAGGCCGAGGCTCAGGTCACGCATCTGACCGAGGCACCGCGCGGGTCGTTGTTCGTGGCGTCTCCACTGGGGGTGGGGCGGCGATTGCTGGCACCGCATGTGCCTGAATTTCTTGCAGAATACCCCGAGATTGATGTCCGCTTGCGCCTGACGGATCGCTCGGTTGACCTGACGACGGAAGGTCTTGATCTGGCGTTTTTCATCGGCCAGCCCGAGGACAGCACGTTGCGTATTCGCAAGATTGCCGACTGCCAGCGTGTATTGTGTACTGCGCCGGATTATGTGGCGCGGCGCGGTATGCCTAAAACCGGAGCTGACCTGATTGCCGACAAGCATGAATGCCTGAATCTGCGCTTTCCGGGTGCGACCGAGTTTCAGTGGATGCTGAAAACGACCGATGGTCCGAAACGTTTTGCCGTGTCCGGGCGCTTCGAATGTGATGATGGGGATGTTTTGACGGACTGGGCGTTGTCCGGTCAAGGCATTGCAATGAAGCCGGTTTTCGAGGTGGCCGAGCATCTGAAATCCGGTCGCCTCGTACCGGTTGCGACGGAAACTCCGCCTGTTCCAGTTCAGATGGCCTGCCTATACACGCATCGGCGCCATCAGGACCCAAAGGCACGCCTGTTCATGGATTTCATGATTGAACGGATCAGTAAGGTAGTCCGCGTTACAGAATACCCTATCGCGGGGCCTAAACCATAGGCACTGACCCGACGCTGTGCACGAAGGTAAGTCCGGTCACGGCGCGGCCATCAGGCAGGCCACGTCCAGCATGCGGGCCGAAAAGCCCCATTCGTTGTCGTACCAGCCAAAAACGCGCGCCTGATTTTCACCGACCATGCGGGTTTCTGGCCCGGCGATGACCAGCGATTCCGGGCGCGCCCGCAAATCGGAGGACACCAGCGGCATATCCGTCCAACCCAAAACCGGCGACGCGTCAATGGCCTGACGCAAAGCATGATCGAAATCCTCGGCCCTCATGCCGCGTTCCAATGTGACCACGAGGTCGACCGCCGAAACGCTGGCTGTCGGGACGCGAACTGCGGCCCCCGAGATGCGCCCGGCCAGATGTGGAAGGACCACGTCGATCAGGTGTGTGGCGCTGGACGTTGTCGGAACCATGGACAACGCACCAGCCCGCGACCGGGCAAGGTCGCCGCGCGGGGCGTCAACCATGGGCTGGCTGTTTGTATAGCAATGGATGGTTGTCATATGGCCTGACAAAACACCACCAATGTGGTCCAGCACTTTGACCAGCGGTGCAAGCCCATTGGTTGTGCAAGAGGCGTTCGATACGATCCGGGCGCTGCCCAACTGATCCTCGTTCGCCCCCAGAACGACGGTTATGTCGGCCGCGGGCGAAGGGCCCGAGATCAGGACCTTGCTAGCGCCCGCAGATAACCCGCGACGCGCCACGTCGGATGTGCGCGCGACCCCGGTACAGTCCAGCATCACGTCAACGTCGGACAGGTCAACGCGTGTCAGATCGACACTGTGGGTCATAGGAACAGAGCGCCCGTCCACGATCAGCGTTTCATCCCCCTGTGACACATCGCCGGGATAAGGGCCGAAGGTGCTGTCGTATTTGAACAGGTAAGCGCAGGTCTCCAGCGGCGCGATGTCATTGATCAACACCAGCTCGATATCCGACCCTTCGGGCAGGGCCAGAACCTGCCGCAGGATCGTGCGGCCAATGCGGCCGAATCCGTTTATCGCGAGTTTCATGCGCAAGCTATGGCAGGGCGTCGGGGCGACCTCAATGCCTGATCAGCAACAGCTTACTTGCAACTGACCTGAGAAAAGAACTGACCCGAGATATTCTGGTACATGCTGTTGAAGATCACCTTGCAGCCCGTCGCTTGTTGAATGGCAACAATAGCTTGCGTCGTGCGAAGGCGTGGGGGCGGGCCGAACGGGTTCAGGTTGTTGTTGTCGCGTGTGGCGCGATAAATGACCGGTGCGTCAGCGACCTGTGTCACAGCCCAGTTGCGGCTCATGACGAAGACGGATTTGGTCTCTTCCCCCGCAATGGCGGGTGCTGTGTGTAGGATTGCAGAGGTAGAGAGTACGGCAACGGCTATCAGGGCAAGGCGCAGTTTCATGGATAAATCTCCAATGCACTAAACAAGAAATTACCTGGAGTTCAGCAAATTCCGACCCTTGTGTGAAGCCCTGGGATAAAAAATCACTGCGATTTCCAGCCAGACCAGCGTTTAGCGGTGCGACAGGGACAGGGGCATATGCCGGTTGACGTCCTTGTAAAGCAGATACCTGAATCGGCCCGGCCCCCCTGCGTAACAGGCTTGCGGGCAAAAGGCGCGCAGCCACATGTAATCTCCGGCCTCAACTTCGACCCAGTCCTGATTGAGGCGATAGACCGCTTTCCCTTCCAGAACATAAAGCCCGTGTTCCATCACATGAGTTTCGGCGAAGGGAATGACCCCGCCCGGTTCGAAATTGACAATGTTCACATGCATGTCATGGCGCAGGTCCTGTGGGTCTGCGAACCGCGTGGTGGACCATCGGCCTTCGGTGCCCGGCATTTCGACTGGCGTCACATCGCGTTCGTTGGTGATGATCGGGTCTGGCGCGGGCAACCCGGGAACAGCCTCATAGGCTTTGCGGACCCAGTGGAACCGCGCTGCCGTCTGACCAGTGTTCCGCAATGTCCAGTCGCTGCCGACGGGGATATAGGCATAACCGCCTGTCTCCAACACATGGTTTTCCGAGTTCAGTGTCAAAGTCACTGTTCCTTCGACGACAAAAAGCACCGCCTGAGCTTGCGCGTCTGTCTCTGGCTGATCGCTGCCGCCGCCGGGCTGCACTTCCATGATGTATTGCGAGAACGTTTCGGCAAATCCGCTGAGCGGGCGTGAAAGAACCCACAGGCGTGTTCCTTCCCAGAACGGCAGATAGCTGGTGACGATGTCGCGCATCGTACCTTTGGGAATGACCGCATACGCGTCGGTGAACATGGCGCGGTCGGTCAGCAACTGGTTCTGGCCGGGATGGCCGCCGGTCGGGGCGAAGTAGGTCGGATGGGTCATTTGTGTGCCTCGGGATCGTTTGAATGGCACTATGGGCACAAAGGCGCGGCGCTATTAGGTCCTGACGCGCGATAGGTTTGTTCGGGATATTTTGAAGGTCGGCGCCCCGGGGCTTGGCCCTGCTGAAACAGAGGTATATCCTTGGTCACAAATAATTTCAGTTCTGTGAGGCCCCTATGAAAGCCCAGTTGTTACCCATCATTGCCGCGTGTGGCGCCCTTTTGATGACCGGTTCCGCCGACGCCAAGTCACTCTCCCGAATCATAGCTGAGATGGGGCTGTCCCCGGCAGACTTTGAAGTGGTTAGTGAAACCTCGAATGCGCTTTTGAACAATGGCACGCCCTCTGTAGGGCAGGAACGGTCCTGGCAAAACGACGAGACCGGCTCAAAAGGAACGATCCGGGTGCAAAACGTTCAGGGCAACTGCGTCGGCCTTCAGCATGTCATCCAGCCGGAAGGCAGCGATCAAAGCCGAGAAATCAGAACCCGCCGGTGTAATGACGGTAACGGAAACTGGATCCTGACACCCTGATCTCTGACTTGGCTATCAGTACCCGAGGTCCCGGCTGACTTCGTGCAGCAGGGGATCGCCGGATTTGAGCCTGTGGTAGTTCTCGGCCACATCCGACAGTGCATCGCCCAGATACCAGCCCGAGACGTGCGGTGTGATCGTCACAGCGGGGTGCCGCCACAAGGGGCTGTCCTTCGGCAGCGGTTCCTGTGATGTGACGTCCAACACCGCATGGCCCGGAGAACCGTTATCCAGCGCCGCGATCAGTGCCGCCTCGTCAATCAGGTTTCCGCGTCCGGCGTTCAGCAACTGACTGCCCGGCTTCATCGCGGCCAGCGTCTGTGCGTCAAACAGACCCACGGTTTGCGGCGTCGAAGGCAGGATGGCACAGACGTGATCACATTGCCCCAATAGCCGTGGCAGCGCGTCTTGCCCATGCTGGCAGGTGACACCATCGATGGACTTTGGTGAGCGGCTCCAGCCCATGACCTGAAACCCGACGGCACGTAACATGCGGGCAGTGCGGGCCCCGATATGGCCCAGACCCAGAACGCCCACAACCGTATCAGGTGTGAAAACGGGCGCGCGCGGCAACCACTCGGCGCGCCTCTGGGATGCCTCGTGAAAGACCATGTGGCGCTGAGCGCGCAGAATATAGGCGAGAAACCATTCGGCAATGCCCTGCGCAGGCGCGTCTGGCTTCAATCGCGCCACACGGATATGCGGAGGCAGGTTCGGGTGGCCAACTATGGTCTCAACCCCGGCCCCCAGCTTCTGGACCAGTTTCAGGTTGGGCAACTTCGTCGGATGATTGCTTTGCATGCTGACTACCGCCAGCATCGTAATGTCGTTGGGGTCGCCCAGCGTTTCGGGTGTGCGGATGTCGGCACCAGGCGCCAGGGCCTGTAAAGTGGCGGCGATTTCCTCATCCCCAATCCAGTCCGACAGCCCGGTTTCAATCAACAACGCCATATGCGAACCCCACTTGGATTTGATGTGGTGACGTCCCGTCACAGCGGTGGACAGGATCAGGTCAGTTAAGCCATCCTCGTGCCTAAAAGTACAGCCCGGTTTCAAGATCTGAAAAAGGACAGTTTCGTGAAGATACCACTCACCGCGCACCGGGGAAACCACGTTACATCGCAATCGGTTACCGGTATGAGTGAGCCGAGGCACACAACGCAGCGAATGACCAGAGGGGACTGATGGCAGGGCTCGACTTCACGGATCAGACCTATTTTCATCAGCGCGAGGATGGGGCGTTTGTAGGACATGATCCTGCACGCGGTCCGTGGTCTGCCGATCATTGCCACGCAGGGCCGGTCAGCGGGTTGATAGTGCGGGCAGCGGAAACTGAGGTTGGCCCCGAAAAGATGCTGACCCGCCTGACAGTTGACCTGTTGCGCCCTCTGCCCTTGGCCGGGTTGCGGGTTGCCGCAGAAACCACGCGCCATACCAAGACGCTGGCGACCACACGGGTTACGGTGCACGACCTGGATGACACACTCTGCGCCACGGCCACCACCATGCATCTGGCGCGACGCGATCTGGGCGCGGTGGCAAACGTCGAAATCAGTGCGCCACAGTTGGAAGACGCAGTAGAAGGTCCTTTTCCAATCGGCGAGATTCGTCATGATTTGAAGGGGTTTGCCCACTACAGTGACATCCTTTATCCCAAAGACGGCAAACAGGGGGCCGGACCGAAAACGGTCTGGATGCGCACCCCAAAGCTGTTGAGCAGCGAAGATCAGTCGCCCATTCAGGCACTGTGCCCGTTGGCGGATTGCGGCAATGGAATCTCGTGGAATGCTCCGACGTCGGAGATGGGGTTCATGAACACCGATCTGACCGTGAATATCCACCGCGAACCGGTGTCAGATTGGCTGGCGTCCCGTTCGGTTTCACACTGGCAACCTACGGGCATCGGCATGTCTCAGTCGGTGCTTTTTGACACGCAGGGTCCTGTAGGGACGGCCCTGCAAACACTGGTGCTGTTCCCGCCAGTCTGAAGGTCGGCTGGTTTTCGCAGGCGTGTGTAAAGGCCGTTGTCGCCGTGTCCCTTCAGACCTATCTTGCGCATATGCGCTGGCTGTTCACTGTCATGACCTGTTGCCTGCCGATCCCGGCCCTGTCGCACCCGCATGTCTTTATCGACACCGGGCTGGAATTCATCGTGGATGAGGCCGGTCACCTGACCCATATCCGGGTGACTTGGGCATATGACGAATTCTACTCTCTGCTTGTTCTGGAAGACATGAATTTGGATCAGGATGCCGACGGCATTTTGACGAAAAGCGAAGAAGAACGTCTGAGCGGGTTCGATATGCAATGGGTCGAGGGGTATGACGGCGACCTCGTGCTCACCAAAGACGGAGCGCTGGTTGCTCTGTCCGGTCCATTAGAGCCCAGTGCGACAACGGAAGATGGGCGGGTCGTGACCACCCACATGCGCGCGGTCGAAGGCGACGCGATACTTGCCACAGGGCTTTCCGCCAAGGCATTTGATGAGTCCTTCTATACGGCCTACGAGATTACGCGCCCTGTAACCGTGACGGGCCCGGCTTTATGCCGGGTGGATCGTAACGATCCCGACATAGACGGGCAGCTTGCACAGATGCAGGCGTTTCTGTTGACACTGGACGCGGATTACGACCTGGAGGAAAACGATATTCCATTGGTTGGTGAGAACTTTGCGACTGAGATCCTCGTTTCATGTCCCGTTTCCTGATTGTTCCGGTCGCTCTGGCCTTCGGTTTGCTTCTTTGGTTCTGGGGCAGTGGTGGGTTTGACAGCCTGGCAAGTTGGGCAGCCGGAGAGCAGCGGGACTTTCAGAACCAGATAGCGCGGTCCTTGCGTGCCGCGCGTGCGGAACAGCCTCAGGCGGTGGCCACGCTTCTGACCGTCTGTTTCGCCTACGGGTTCTTTCATGCCGTGGGTCCGGGCCACGGGAAGGTTTTGATCGGGGGCTACGGTTTGGGTCGGCGTGTTGCCTTCTGGCGGTTGTCGGCGATTAGCGTATTGTCCAGTTTTGGACAGGCGGTGATGGCGGTTGTGCTGGTCTACGCGGGGGTGCTGGTCTTTCAGATGTCCCGCGAAAGCCTTGTTGGGACGACCGAACAGGTGATGGCTCCGATCAGCTACGGAGCCATTGCGTTGATTGGGCTTTGGTTGGTTGTACGGTCTGTGCGCAATTTCGCACGACAACGAAAAAAGCATGTCCCTAACGATCACACCCATCAGCACCATCATGATGACGGAGACTGCGCGGAGTGCGGTCATCGTCATGGTCCAACCGCGGACGAGGTTGCGAATGTCGGCACATTGCGCGAAGCCCTGATCCTGATCGCAGGCATAGCTGCACGGCCTTGTACCGGTGCCTTGTTTGTACTGATCCTGACGTGGCAAATGGGCATCGCCATGGTGGGGATCGCGGGTGCTTTTGCCATGGCGCTTGGCACGGCGACTGTGACTACGCTGGTCGGGTGGACGTCTTTTGGTCTGCGCGGCGGGCTGCTGGCTTCGGCTTCGGCCACGCGCTTTGCGTCGATTTTGGCACCCAGCATCGAACTGGTGGCAGGACTTACAATTGCGGTGATTGCAGGCGGGTTGCTTCTGCGCGCGGTTTAGATCAGTCGAACACCGGTTCCGGGTATCCGACCCGCGCCAGATAAAGCCCCTGCGGCGGACATACCGGCCCGCAGGCAGCGCGGTCGGTGGCTTCCAAAGCCTCACGCACGTTGTCCGGGGTCCACGCTCCCGCCCCGACACGTTCCAGAGTGCCAACGAAACTGCGCACCTGATTGTGCAGGAACGACCGGGCGCGCACGTGGAAATGAACCTCGGGGCCGGAAAAGCCCTCGACCCGTTCAACGCGCAGTTCATCAAGGGTTTTGACCGGGCTGGCCGCCTGACAGATGGAGGACCGAAAGGTGGTGAAATCATGCCGGCCCAGCAGCATGTTTGCCCCTTCCTGCATGGCGTCAACATCCAACTGGTGGCTAATCTGCCAGACCTGTCCCCGGTCGTGGGTTGCAGGCGCACGGCGCATCAGGATGCGGAACAGATATTGCCGTTCAACCGCTGAAAACCGCGCGTGCCAATCCTCGGCCACTGGGGCGGCCTTAACGATAGCCACTGGAAGAGGCTTGAGATGATAGTTCAGCGCCTCAGACAGGCGAAACGGGTCCCATTCCATTGCCATGTCGCAATGGGCAACCTGCCCCAGAGCGTGAACACCGGCGTCTGTGCGCCCTGCTGCGGCAATTGTGTGGCCGCCCGGCTGAATTCGGGAAAGCGCCTGTTCGATGGCACCTTGCACGGATGGTTGATCCTTTTGCCGCTGCCATCCGGCAAACGGCTCCCCCTGGTATTCAACTTTCAACGCATATCTGGGCATGTGCCGCTGGTACAGCGCAGCGCAGGATCGGGCAAGGGGGCGAAAGCGCTGGTATGTGCCGCGACCGCTACCTATCTTGGGTAAAAGGAAAATTGCGGGGCGGCGGATTGGTCATCTCTTCACTGGCAGACAGTCTTGCGCGTGGCGTCGAAAGTATCGGCGACAGCGTGTCCGAGACATTTTTCGAGCCGGTCATCCGTTTGGGTGTCACCGGGCTGGCACGATCCGGCAAAACAGTATTCATCACTTCGTTGGTTGCCAATCTGTTGGATCGGGGCCGTATGACCGGGCTTGTTGCGCAGCAGGAGGGGCGGATCAATGCCGCCTTTCTGCAACCCCAGCCGGATGACACTGTGCCCCGGTTCGATTATGAATCGCACCTGTCTGCCCTGACGGGACCGACACCGCACTGGCCAGACAGCACGCGTGCGGTGTCTGAATTGCGTTTGTCCTTCAAGGCCCGTCCCGCCGGGCTGCTTGCCGGGTTGCAAGGGCCGCGCACGGTCCATTTGGATATCGTCGATTACCCCGGCGAATGGCTGCTGGATCTGGCCTTGCTGGACAAATCTTACGCAGACTGGTCTCAGGAAACTCTGGCACGGATCGAGACCCGTGCGGAGGCTGCCGCGTATCTGGCGCTGGTCCAAAATACAGACCCGTCGGTAGGGCACGACGAACCTGCCGCACAAGCTCTGGCCGCGTCGTTCACCGGCTATCTCAACGCAGCGCGCGATGCCGGGTTTTACGACTGTACGCCGGGACGTTTCCTTCTGCCGGGCGATCTGGCGGGATCTCCGGTGCTGACCTTTGCACCGCTGGCAATCACTGGCTCGTCGCGGCGCAGGACCCTTCAGCGCGAGATGGAACGGCGGTTTGAAGCTTATAAATCTCAGGTCGTGAAACCGTTTTTTCGGGATCACTTCTCGCGGATTGATCGGCAGGTGGTTCTGGTTGACGCGCTGGGCGCAATTCACAAGGGTCCTCAGGCCGTTGAAGATATGCGCCGCGCGATGGCCGATATCCTGTCGGCTTTTCGTCCGGGCCGGAACGCATGGCTGAGCCAGCTTTTGCTGGGCAAAAAGGTCGAACGCATCCTGTTTGCAGCGACAAAAGCGGACCACCTGCACCACACGCAACATCCCCGCCTGACCGCGATTATCGAGGCTTTGACGCGCGAGGCGCGCGATCGTGCGAATTTCGCCGGGGCCCGGACCGCAGCCCTGTCTCTGGCATCGCTGCGTGCAACGACCGAAGAGATTCGCAGCCACGACGGAACCGATCTGCCATGCGTACGTGGTACTTTGTTGGACAGCGGCAAACAGGCCGCTTTCTATCCCGGAGACTTGCCCGAGGATCCGGCGCATCTGTTGGGTCCGGCGCGAAATGGAGCGGAGAGCTGGTTGAACGAAGACTATGGGTTCATGGCCTTTGCCCCGGCAAAACTAACCCTGAAACCCGGTGACGGCCCTCCGCATATCCGACTGGATCGTGCGGCGCAGTTTCTGATCGGAGACAGATTGTGATCGCGACACTGCGCCCCGCACGCACCACAGATGCCGGTACAATCGGTACGATCCTGCACGGCTTCGCCTTGGAAAACGACTGGATGCCCAAACTGCACAGCTGTGCTGAAACCATCGCCTTTTGCGGCCGGATGATTGATCAGGATTGGGTCACTGTGGCCGAGGCAGAGACAGGTGTGGTCGGGTTTCTGGCGCTGAATGGTGGTGAAATCCATTCACTTTATCTGGATGCGCAAGCTCGGGGGCAGGGGATTGGTCAGCAATTGCTGGGTCACGCGAAATCAAGCCAGCGGCGGCTGGGCTTATACGCGTTTCAGGATAATTCCCGTGCCTGTCGGTTCTATGAGCGAAACGGCTTTGCCGAAGTGGCACGCAGCGATGGGGCGGAAAACGATGAAAACCTGCCGGACATAAGGTTTGTCTGGCACTGCAGGGATACGACAAATGGCTAAAGGTCCGGTTCTGATCGATCTTGACGATGATGAACCCGCTGCTGATGTCGCGCAGGCAATACCGGTGCCGGATATTGTGCCGCCTGAAGGGCAGGCGATGCAAAGCGCGGCCCGGCTGGCGGCCCGCAAACCCTCAGTCCTTGCGCGCTGGTTCTGGGGGCTTGCGCTTTCGGTGGTCGGGGCGGCCATATCGGTGGCTGCCTGGGATTTTGTAACCTCTCTGGTGGAGCGGACGCCCGTATTGGGTTGGATCGTTGCCGGACTGTTGGCTGCATTGGTTCTGGTGGCGGTGATCATCGCGCTGAGCGAGCTCGCGGCTTTGGGGCGGTTGTCCCGTGTTGATGGGATGCGCCGTGCAGCGGATATTGCATTGGCTGATGAAGACCTGGCTCAGGCGCGTGCCGTCACACATCGCATCATAGCATTCTACAAAGGGCGCGAGGATACCCGCTGGGGTCGTGAGCGATTGTCCGAGCGTATGGGAGAACAGTTCGATGCCGAGGCGCTTATAGTCCTTGCCGAGGATGAGCTGTTGGCCCCGCTCGACGCCGCCGCCAGCCGTGAGGTTGAGGCCGCGGCACGGCAGGTTGCCACCGTGACCGCTCTGGTCCCTCTGGCACTGGCGGATGTTGTAACGGCACTGGCTGCGTCCCTGCGGATGATCCGTCGCATTGCGGAAATCTACGGGGGGCGGGCTGGCACGTTGGGAAGCTGGCGTCTGACCCGTGCCGTCTTTGTGCATCTGGTCGCAACTGGGGCGGTGGCCGTTGGTGACGATCTGCTGGAACCTGTTCTTGGCGGATCCGTTCTCAGCAAATTGTCCCGACGGTTCGGAGAAGGTCTGGTCAACGGTGCGCTCAGCGCCCGAGTGGGCGTGGCCGCGATGGAAGTCTGCCGCCCGTTACCATTCTCAAAACGCCACAAACCCTCCACGCGGGGCATCATCAAGCGAGCCTTGCAGGGTCTATTCTCCAAGGGTTGATCCAGAGCAAAGCGTCAGAACACTCCCTTCGGCACTCTGCCTGTGAAAAAGGAGCTAGCCATGACGGATCACGGTCACAGTCCGCAGGAAATCGCCGACCGGATCAATGCTCCGCCCGGGCGTGGCGTGTTGCGCGACGTTGTGTATGGCGGCATTGACGGTTCCGTCACTACGTTTGCCATTGTCGCCGGTGTCGCGGGGGCGGGTCTTTCCCCGTTTGTCATCGTGGCGCTTGGTCTGGCAAACGTTCTGGCGGACGGGTTTTCCATGGCCGCAGGTAACTATTCGGGCACGAAGGCCGAACTGGACAACATACGGCGCATTCGGGCGATCGAGGAACGCCACATCGCACTCTACCCCGACGGCGAGCGCGAGGAGGTCCGTGAAATTCTGTCACAAAAAGGGTTGTCAGGGGAAATTCTGAACGAAGCCACCGCCGCGATCACGTCGAGCCACGAACATTGGGTCAACCTGATGATCGAGGGTGAATATGGGCTGGGCAGTGTAGACCCGCATCCGATGAAAGCCGCGTTGGCCACGTTTTTCGCGTTCCTTGTGGCCGGGATGATCCCGCTGCTGCCGTTTTTAGCGTCGGTGGAGAACGCTTTTGAGATGTCGATCTGGATGACGTTGGGGGTTTTCTTTGCGATTGGAGCATTCAAAAGCCGGTGGTCGTTGGCGGCTTGGTGGCGATCAGGTATCGAAACGCTGTTGATCGGTGGTTCGGCGGCACTGATCGCGTATCTCGTCGGGTCTCTGTTCCATCCATAAATGTCGCAGCTCGGTGGTCGCGACTGGTCAAAGCTTCCCGGATAGGTAGAGTGGCGCAAAACGGGTGCAAAGGCTAATGGCAGATCACGAGCTTTCTGGAAAGAACGTTTTGGTTCTGGGTGCTTATGGCTTCATCGGCGCCGCCGTCACGCGGGCAGTGTCAGCCGCAGGTGCCACGGTTCAGGGCATGGGGCGCAATCCTGAGCAAGGGGCAAAGGTCCTGCCGGGGGTGTCGCTGAAACAGGGCGATTTGCGAGATCTGTTGCACAAGGAAGACTGGCAGGACCTGCTGGCCAACGTCGATGTCGTGGTGAATTGCGCGGGGGTTTTGCAGGATAACGCGCAGGACAACCTTGAAGCGGTGCACCATTCAGCAATCACAGCCCTTGCAGAGGCCTGCGCTAAAGGTGGCATCAGCGTTGTTCAGATCTCGGCAATCGGGGCAGAGCCGGACGCGAGCACGCATTTCCTGCGCAGCAAGGCGCGCGGAGATGCCGCTTTACGTTCATCGGGCGTAACACTTTGGATCCTGAAGCCGGGGCTAGTTATCGGGCAAACGGATTATGGGGGAACGGCGTTGCTGAGAATGCTGGCTGCCGTGCCTTTTGTTCAACCGCTGGCTTACCCCGATACACCCGTTCAATGCATCGGGATGCCCGACCTGTGTGACGTCGTGATTGCCGCCGTTGCCGGTCGCCTACCGCAGGGTAATTACGATCTGGTCGAGGATATCCCGCATAGTTTGTCTGACGTGGTGCGCTGCACGCGGCAGTGGCTCGGGTTTCCTGCCGCGCGCTTTCATTTGGTCCTGCCGCCTGTCCTGACAAAAGCCGTTGCGTCCATGGCGGACTGTCTGGCCCGGTTGGGTTGGCGGTCTCCGCTGCGCAGCACGGCGATGACGGTCATGGCGGATGGCGTGGTTGGCGACCCCGGCCACTATCGTGCAGCGGCCGGGCGCGGGATTGCCGCCTTGCCTGATGTCTACGCCAAGCTGCCTTGCGCGCGCGAGCATCGGTTGACCGCTCGGATGACGCTGTTGATGCCGCTGATCGTTGCAACACTCAGCCTGTTCTGGTTGCTGTCGGGCCTGTTTGGTTTGGCGGGTTTATCCACGGCTTCTGGCATGCTGGTCGAAGCAGGGTGGTCATCCGCCATGGCGGTGACCAGCGTTGTGTTCTGGTCCCTGATCGACATAGCGCTGGGTCTGGCCATCCTGTGGCGCCGATGGGCGGCGCGGGCCTGCGTGGCGCAGTTAACCGTGGCCGTGTTCTACCTGATCGCCGCTTCGATCACGATGCCGGACTTGTGGTTGGACCCGCTGGGGCCGCTGGTGAAAATCCTGCCCGCGATGATCCTGTCGCTTGTGGCGCTGCCCTTGTTTGAGAGCCGATGATGGACCCTGAACTGATTTTGCGATGGCTGCACGTCATCGGTGCATGTGTGCTGCTGGGAACTGGGGCAGGGATCGCCTTTTTCATGCTGATCGCGCACCGGACAAACGACCCGCGCGTCATCGCCCATACGGCGGGTACGGTGGTTCTGGGTGACCTTCTGTTCACCACGACCGCTGTCATCCTGCAACCGGTGACCGGAGCGCTGCTTGCCTGGCAGATCGGGTGGTCTTTGGGTGAAGGATGGATTGTGTTGTCTCTGGTACTTTATGTTTTGACGGGCCTGTTCTGGTTGCCGGTGGTTTGGGTCCAAATCCGGTTGCGGGACCACGCGCGAACGGCGGCAGAGCAGGGAACGCAACTGCCACCGGAGTATTACCGCTTGTTTCGGTTCTGGTTCGCCTGCGGGGTTCCGGCGTTTCTGGCGGTTTTGACCATCCTTTGGCTGATGATCGCCCGCCCGGCGATTTCTGTGCTTTAGACTTTCTCACGGCTTTCCTGACTGTTGCTGACCGACAGCACAAGATAGCTTGGCCGAAATTACGGATCGGAGCGACTCGGTTGGAAACGCTGCTTGTTCTTATTGGCCTGGTTGTTCTGGCCATCCCGGTGACATTGATTGCCCTTCTGGTCGGGCATTCCCGATTGCGTCGCCGGGTCGAACAACTGGATGCGCAGATCAATGCGTTGGTGTCGCGTGATGCACCGGCATCGCTGCAACCGGAACAAGATGCACCTTCACCGCAACCTGTGGCAGAGGAACAGGTTCAAAGCCCAGGGCCGTGGGCCGCGCCAAAGCGACAGGAAGACGAAAGCGCCGAAGATGTAGACACCGACGCCGCTACGCCTGCAATTGTATTTCGCCATGACCGGTTTGCCGCGCTGGGCGCGTGGCTGCGTGAGAACTGGTTTTACGCTGTCTCGGCCCTGTCGCTGGCATTGGCCGGTATTTTCCTCGTGCAATATGGCGTTGAGAACGGATTGTTACCTCCGGTGGCCCGCGTTTTCGCCGCGCTTGGTTTTGGTTCGGCTTTGATTGTCGGGGGCGAGGTTCTGCGCCGCAGGTTCGGGGATGACGAAGCGGTGGCCACTGCCTATTTGCCATCGGTCTTTTCCGGGGCCGGTCTTGTCACCTTGTTCGGGGCTATCCTGTCTGCGCGGCAGCTCTATGGCCTGATCGGGGCCGAGACAGCTTTGGCAGGTATGATTGTCATCGCGCTTGTTGGTCTTGTTCTGGGGTGGTTCCACGGCCCGCTGCTGGCTGCGGTTGGACTGATCGGAGCCTATGCCGCACCCTTTTTGGTTGGGGGCGCATCTGACGATCCTTCGTGGCTCTATGCCTATTTTCTTTTGGTAGCCGTTTTGGGGCTGGGTATCGACACGGTGCGGCGCTGGGCATGGATTTCTGTTCTGACGTTGGTCGGCGTTTATGCGGCAAACCTGCTTTTGATAAGTGGCGCACCGAATACGGAACCGGGGTATCTGGTTGCGACAACAGTGCTGGCGCTTCTGGCAACGGCCATTCCGGTGCGGCGCGTTTGGCCGAATCATGCAGGGCGCATGATGTCTCAGGTGATCAGCACCCCCGGAACCCGCCCGTGGCCCGAGTTTCCAACTCGGCTCGCAGCCGGAGCGATTGCGGCCAGCACTGCAATCCTGTCCTGGCATTGGGCAGACTCAGCAGCTGAATTCTGGCTGGGTGTCTGCCTGCTGTCCGCCCTGCTTCTGGCGCTGCTTTTGTGGGCCAAGGATGCGCCAGCCCTTCAGGATCTGACCGTGCTACCTGCGACGGGCCTTGTGGTTTTTGTTGCCTCTCACGGGCTGGAATACGGCGCGGTTCTGCGCAGCTTCGCCGACACCTATGCCGAGACGCCCGAGGCCGACTTTCCGATGGTGGCCACCGTGCTGGTTGCTTTGGGCGCACTCATGTCAATTTTGATGGCGTGGCGGTCATTCCGGGCAAACCAGTTTCGCGCAATCTGGGCCGGGGGGGCTGTGATTTTTGCACCGGCGCTGGCCATCGCTTTGGAATTGGGCTGGCATCCAGCCACGGTTATCGGTGCGTACGTCTGGGCCCTACACGCGATTGTCCTGGCAGTTCTGATGGTGTTTCTGGCCGGGCGTTTTGGTCGCGCCGACGGCGAGGTCAGGATGCGGGCTGCTCTGGCCACGTTGTCGGCGCTGTCCTGTCTGGTCTTTGCCTGCGTCATTGTGCTCAGCTCGGCCGCGCTGACGATTGCGCTGGTGGCCAGCGTCGTCGCAGCAGCAGCGTTGGATCGCAGATTCACCTTGCCGCAGATGAGTTGGTTTATCTGGGCCGGTGTCTTCGCCGTCACCGTGCGCTTGGTGCTTGACCCGGGTCTGGACTGGGCCAACGCGGCCCCGGTGTCCGAAATGGTGATGGTTTATGGCACGGCCACATTGGGTTTCGTGGCTGGCTGGTGGCTGTTGCGTCCCTTGCAGCGGCCGGTTGCAGCACTGCTGCTGGAAAGCGCGGCATGGGCGACGGGCGGCATTCTGCTGTCCCTGTTGCTACTGCGGTGGCTTGAAGGTTTCGGTGAAGGCGGGGCCGACAACAGCCATTGGGGTCTGGGCCTGCTGGCGGTCATCTGGCTGCTGCTGGCCTTTGCTCAGGTTCAGAGGTTTGGGCTGGGCGGCAAGCTGAATTATGCCCGGTACGCGTTGGCGGCGTTCTTTGCCGGTCATGGCTTGTTCCGTCTGACCTTGGCGTTGACCGAACAAAACCCGTTGTTGAACCCCAACGCCGACCCGGTGCTTGGCCCACCGATTCTGAACACCCTTGTCCTTACTTATCTGGTGCCTGCACTGACCATTGGATTCTCGGCCTGGCGGATCAAGGACATGCCAAAGCAGATCAGGCTGGCAAGCTACGCCATTACGGGCGCGTTGATTGCCGTGTGGTTTGGGTTGACCATCCGCCATGTCTGGCAGGGAGCAGCAGGCATGTTTGAAGGCAACGGCGTCACGCAGCCCGAGCTTTATACATATACCCTTGTTCTGCTGCTGGTCGGGGCGGTGCTGTTCTACCAATCTCTGGCACGTGGTTCGGATGCGATGCGCAAGGCGGGGCTGGTGGTGATTGGGCTGGCGGTGGCCAAGGTCTTCCTGATCGATATTGCCGGTCTGGGTGGGCTGATCCGGGTGTTTTCACTGCTGGCGCTGGGGCTTGGGCTCGCTGGTCTGGCATGGCTGAATCGCTGGGCCAAGCTGCGCCATTCGCCGCATGGGCCGGAACCTCTGGACCATTGAAGGCAGGCGTCTTATAAGCGCGGCCATGTATGACCGGACGGCCATCATTATTCGAATTATATCCCCGGCGCTCTGACCCTCTGAGACGCCGGGCAAAGGTGTTTGAGAACTCGCACCGACCGCTTCGATCCAAGTACGACCTGATCATCCAAAGGACGCTCAAAATGTGCGCCGACACGATTCAAACGCCTGACTATAAAGACACGCTGAACCTGCCAAAAACCGATTTTCCCATGCGCGCGGGCCTGCCTGCACGCGAACCCGCATGGTTGGAGCGGTGGGAGACCATCGGTGTCTATGACCGCTTGCGCGAGAAAACGGGCCGCAAACCCTTTACTCTGCACGACGGCCCCCCCTATGCGAACGGCCACCTGCATATCGGCCACGCACTGAACAAGACGATCAAGGACATGATCGTGCGCTCCCATCAGATGATGGGCTTTGACGCGCGTTACGTGCCCGGTTGGGACTGCCACGGCCTGCCGATCGAATGGAAGATCGAAGAACAGTACCGCAAGAAGGGCAAGAACAAGGACGAGGTGAACATCGTCGACTTCCGTCAGGAATGCCGCAAGTTCGCCGAAGGCTGGATCGACATCCAGCGGGAAGAGTTCAAGCGTCTGGGCATCACCGGCAACTGGCCTGATCCCTACATCACCATGGACTTCCACGCCGAGGCCGTGATCGCCGACGAATTCATGAAGTTCCTGATGAACGGAACCCTCTATCAGGGCTCGAAACCCGTGATGTGGTCGCCCATCGAGAAGACAGCGCTGGCCGAAGCCGAGGTCGAGTATCACGACAAGGAAAGCTTTACCATCTGGGTGAAGTTCAAGGTTGCTTCATGCGGAAAGAGCGGAGCCATTGTCGAAGGTTCTCTGGAAAGTGTTGAGCTCGCAACTGGGCAAGAATACCCCAAAGGAAAACCGGCAGGGCAAGACTTGCTGGGAGCCTATGTTGTCATTTGGACGACGACTCCGTGGACCATGCCGTCGAACAAAGCGGTCGTCTTTGGGGAGAACATCTCTTACGGCCTCTACGAAGTTACCGGTGCGCCTGACGAATGCTGGGCCAATGTCGGCGACAAATTTCTGTTGGCAGACAATCTGGCCGCTGATGTTCTTGGTCGCGCCCGCCTGAACGACGATCAGTGGAGACGGGTTCGGGATGTAAACGTCGTCGAGTTGAGTGATGTGGGATTAACCCACCCGCTGGCCGGGGCCGAAGGTGGCAATGGCGAATGGGACGATATCCGCGACTTCCGTGCCGCCGACTTCGTGACCGATACCGAAGGCACCGGTTTCGTTCATTGTGCGCCCTCGCACGGGATGGAGGAATTCGAACTCTACCGCGATCTGGGCATGTTGGAGCAGGTCATCACCTACAATGTAATGGATGATGGTTCGTTCCGTGCCGATCTGCCGTTCTTTGGTGGCAAGTTCATCCTGTCCCGCAAGGGCGGTGAGGGTGACGCGAACAAAGCCGTCATCGACAAGCTGGCCGAGGTTGGTGGGTTGCTGGCGCGTGGCAAGATCAAGCACAGCTATCCGCATTCGTGGCGCTCGAAAGCGCCGATCATCTATCGCAACACGCCGCAGTGGTTTGCATCCGTTGACCGCAAGCTGGACGACGGCATGGGTGAGATGGGCGACACCATCCGCGAACGTGCGCTTCGCTCGATCGACGAACTGGTCAAGTGGACGCCGCAGACCGGCCGTAACCGCCTCTATTCGATGATCGAAGCGCGCCCGGACTGGGTTCTGTCCCGCCAGCGTGCCTGGGGCGTGCCGCTGACCTGTTTCACCAAGAAAGGTGCCTTGCCCACCGATGCGGATTACCTGCTGCGCAACGCAGACCTCAACGCGCGTATCAAGGCGGCGTTCGAGAAAGACGGCGCGGATATCTGGTACACCGACGGGTTCAAAGAGAAAATCCTAGACGGCATCGCCAACCCCGATGACTACGATCAGGTGTTTGACGTGCTGGATGTGTGGTTCGACTCGGGCTCGACCCACGCCTTTGTTCTGCGCGACCGCGAAGATGGGACCGAGGACGGTATCGCCGACGTCTACATGGAAGGCACCGACCAGCACCGTGGTTGGTTCCATTCATCCATGTTGCAGGCCTGCGGCACCAAAGGCCGCGCGCCTTATCGCAACGTCGTGACCCATGGTTTCACGCTGGATGCCAAGGGCAACAAGATGTCCAAGTCGCTGGGAAACACCATCGTACCGGAAGAGGTCGTCAAGCAGTACGGCGCCGATATCCTGCGCCTTTGGGTGGCACAGACCGACTACACGGCCGACCAGCGGATCGGGCCAGAGATCCTGAAAGGCACCGCCGACAGCTATCGCCGTCTGCGCAACACTATGCGGTTTATGCTGGGCTCGCTGGCGGATTTCACCGAGGCCGACCGCGTTGCGATTGAAGACATGCCGCGTCTGGAACGCTGGGTGCTCAGCCGGCTGGCCGATCTGGATGAGCAGGTTCGCAAGGGCTATGCGTCTTTCGATTTCCAGGGCGTATTCAGCGCGGTCTTTACCTTTGCCACGGTTGACCTGTCGTCCTTCTACTTCGACGTTCGCAAGGATGCACTTTATTGTGACGGCGACACGCCGCGCCGTCGTGCCGCGCGGACGGTCTTGGATATCCTGTTCCATCGCCTGACCACGTGGCTTGCACCGGTTCTGGTTTTCACCATGGAAGAGGTCTGGTTGGAGCGCTTTCCGGGCGAAGATAGCTCGGTCCATTTGGTCGACTTCCCGGAAACGCCTGCGGATTGGCGTTTTGCCGAACTGGAAGAGGCTGTTGCCAAAGTGCGCCGTGTACGCCGTGCAGTGACGGCCGCGCTTGAGATCCAGCGTCAGGACAAGGTGATCGGCTCCAGCCTCGAAGCAGCTCCGATTGTGCATGTTGAGGACAGTGAAACCCTTGATCTGCTGGTGACCTTTGACGTGGACGATCTGTGCATCACGTCAGGCCTGACTGTGACCGGCGACCCGGCCCCGGCCGAAGCGTTCCGCGTACCCGAAATCGAAGGCGTTGCCGTCGTGTTCGAGAAGGCCGAAGGCGAGAAGTGTCAGCGCTGTTGGAAAATCCTTCCTGACGTGGGCCGCCACGCCCACGCCGGAGTTTGCCGACGCTGCGATGAAGCGCTAAGCTGATGGAAACCGCCCTCTCGATCTTCCGAGGGGGCGTTTTTCGTTTCACGTCTGCACGGACTGCGGTGTCGGATTAAACAGGTCAAAGCCAATGGCTGGGTCCTTCAGGGCCTTCCAGACCTGATAATCCGTGAAATATCCAGTGTGCCCACCAGGATCGACCGGGATGTTGCGATTTACGGATATCAGCCCGCCTTCAATCTCGGTCCCTACAAAGTCATCCTGCCGGAAGATGTTGAACCATGCGGCGTTCAGGTTTTTGGGAACAACTGTGAACATCTCCGGAAAATAGCGCTGATAGATATGGGTCACAGGACAGCCCATCGTGATCAGCGTCAGGGTGCGCCCGTCAATCAGCTTTTGCACGCGTGGATCAGCCAGCATCTGTGTAGCAATCACGGTGCCTTGTGAATGTGAGATCACCGTGATGTGGTCCGCGGCAAAGATATCCACCACGTAATGCAGCGCACGGTAAAACCGTTCATCAATCGCCTTGCGATCCGGATAATTGCGCAGCCTGGTTTTAAGGTCCGCTTTCAGAAAGCACTTGTCGCGAATGGCATAGGTGACGATGTCTCTTGCCACGCCCAGCCCTGCCGCGACAAAATCGGAAAAGCGGTACATCAATGCTGTTGCACCCAGGACGATCAGGCCAATCTCGCCCTGTTTGCTTGCCAGCTTGTTCAAAACCAGGCCAATCACGTTGCAATTGTCCGTTCCGATCTGGCACAGGGGATCGACGTGCTGGCTCATCGCGATCTCTCGGATTGCGACCAGGGCCAGCGTGATTGCACCGAACAAAAAGACCCATTGTGCAAAACGATTGAGGATGGCGCGGCTGATCAGCCCGTCGCGGACATGCAGGTTTGCCTTCAGCCTTCTGCGACCGGCAAACAGGCCAACACCGACAAACACAAGAAGGACAATTGCCGCAAAGGCAACGCTGAGCGTTTCGATGGAGTCACTGAGGAAATTGTCAAACAGACCGGTCAGTTTTCCATCCGAAAGCCCCGGAACCGTGTCGAGCATTTCCCGCAGCATAAGCCACAACCCGGATATAAAGAACATCCAGAACACCAACATCCCAGCACATACGCTGGGATACAGCCGTCTGTGTTCTTTCAGATTGTCTGCCTGAACCTTTTCATCAAGCCTGGTCGCAGAAAGCACGTACAAAATGATTGTCATGAAGATCAGCGAAGCCCAGAAAAACGCCAGCAGGTAGACCTGAAAAGCTACAAACTGCTCCAGCGCCGAAGGGCAGGCTGGGCTGCCCGGCAAGGGTGTGCAGGCCCGGATTTCCAGACCAAGCGGACCTATGATCAGGCAGATCAGCAGCAAGAACCCCATCCCGAAAATGCCGCGCCAGAATACGCGTCTTAGATAAGTCGGGGCTTTAAAGCTGCGCCTTAGTCCGTATGCGGCCCCTCCTGCGTAAAGCGTGAACAAGAGCCAGAACAGCAGGAACGTGCTTTGAAAGAAGATCCCGGGAACGCGATCGACCATCACGGCGAGCGCTCCGATCAGAAGATAGGCATTCAGGGTCGCGACTGCACCGAAGAAAACCCAGGTAAAAAGGTGAACCAGCCGCGCGGCCAAAGTGTTCCTGCCGTTGGCTTGGTCCGAGGCCACATCCGCTCGGCTATGCGTTTGTTCGGCATTGTCCATCGCCAGATAACCCAGTGCGAGAACAACCCAGATCAGGTCCAACGCTGTCTTAATGACACCTTTCGGGGCGGGTGAGCGATCTGCCCAGAAAACCTCGGCAAACATAGCTTCATCCTGCGGAGCAGACGGTTTTGTCACCTTGCGCAGGTTGACCGGGAACAATGTCGCGCTTCGGGGGGTGCCGTCGAAGGTTGTCTCGGCCAGCTCGATCATCCCGCGCTGAACCTCAATCGGCGGTTCGGGATTGCCATCTAGCCAGGTTGTCGCGGCCCCGACAACCTGATCGACGGTCTCACCGGGTATTTGTTCGCCAATTCCATGAACCGTCAGGATCAAATGACGACCCATCTCATGCTCCAAAACTCTTTTTGACAATGCAAGTAGGCTAACATGATCGCCGAAATTCACAAAATCCGCGCGTCGCGCAGCCCCCATGGCTTCCCCACTTGAACTTGGAGGATTGATCTGAAACCGTCATCCCATGGCGATGATTGCAGTTGAAACTCAGTTCGGAAGACTCGGGATCGAGGAAACCGATGGTGCCCTCACGCGGCTGGTCTGGGACGGCGAGGACGAGGGCGAGCCGACCGCTCTGCTGCGCGAGGCGGCGGCGCAGTTGATGGCCTATGACGCTGGTCGGCTTGACCGCTTCGATCTGCCCTACCGCATTCATGGATCGCAGTTTCAAAGGCAGGTCTGTGATCTCATGTATGCCATTCCCCTTGGGGAAACGCGCACCTACGGGGATATCGCCAAGGCGTTGGGGCAACCGGCGCAACCGGTCGGTCAGGCCTGCGGGGCAAACCCGATCCCCGTTATTATTCCCTGCCACCGAGTGCTGGCCGCCAATGGGCTGGGCGGGTTTTCCGGGTGCGGCGGGATCGAGACAAAGGTTGCACTGCTGCGGCATGAACGGGCGGCGGGTCTTTTGATCTGAGCCTCGAAATTCGGTTGCAATCCGGTCCGGGGAAGCACAACTTATGTCAGTTGCTGAATTTGAAGGATCGCATTGAATGAGCACTGAAAATGATCGCGCAGCCCAGAAGAAGGCCATTATCGACCGGTTGATGTCGCTTGAGGCGGAGGAGCTTGCAACGGCGCAGGCCCATTACGATGCGTTTCTGAAGGATGCCCGACTGGACGACCGGGAAGGCCACGACAAGGATGACATAGCCGCATCGCGCGAAAATGCCGATCTGGCGGCTGCGTTTGACGCGCCTGTCCATGCGCATCATGCCAAGATCGATGTGATCGAGAATACCGATTTTGGGCTGACAGATACAGTCAAGCCGGGATCGGTGATCAGGTTCAACAACCGCAGCTTTGTCGTCTGTGTTTCGACGACCCGGTTTGAGGTGGGTGGAGATACATATATGGGGATTTCGACGCAAAGCCCGATCTATCTGGCCATGGCCGGTCTGCGCGCGGGTGACGTCTTTACCCATAACGGTACTGAATTTGAGGTTCAGGACGTTCTTTGAACCGGGTCCGGCAGCGCTCGTGTCAGGTACGGCGCTGCGGAATGACCTGTTGTGCGATACCCGCAAATGTCAGGTACAGGCTGGCGATGACCAGACCCCAGTGTGCCCAGCTTTCGGGATGAAAATCGACCCACGCGGCCCAGCCCGCAAAGAACGTCCATGCAAGGGCGACCGGCAAGGTCACACTGCGCCAGCGTTCGGTGCGCACGGGGTGAACGAACTTCAAGGGTAGAAACATCGCAAGCGACAGCAGTGTGACCAGCAGCAGGATGATCCAGAAATTGGGTTCAAGCGCGAAGATCACGACAACGAACATGTTCCAGCATCCGGGAAAGCCGGAAAAGGAATTGTCCTTGGTTTTCATGCGAGTGTCCGCGAAATACATCGCGCTGGCGAAGGTGATGACAATGATTGCGAACCAGCCGGTCCACCCATCCATCAATCCGGATTTGAACAGCGCAAAGGCTGGAATGAACACATAGGTCAGATAATCGATGATCAGATCCAGCAAGACGCCGTCAAACTCGGGCGCGTTCTTTTTGACGTGATAGTGCCGCGCCAGCGGACCGTCGATGCCATCAACAACGAAAGATACAACCAGCCAAAGGTACATTAGGCTCCATTTCTCTTCCACGGCGGCCAGCATGGCCAGCATTGCGAAAACAGCACCTGTGGCAGTGAAGAGATGTACGGCAAGAGCTTTGAATCTGAGTGTCATGTTAGGGTCATGACCGATGCACGCCAGAGATGCAAACCAAAAGCCCGAGGTTTCTGTTCGATGTATCGGTCACGCCTTGGGGTGCGCGCGGTTGTAGACCTCCATCAGCCGAGCGGTATCCACTGCGGTATAGGTCTGTGTGGTTGACAATGAGGCGTGCCCCAACAGTTCCTGTATGGCCCGCAGATCTCCTCCGGCGGACAGCAGATGGGTGGCAAAGCTGTGCCGCATGGCATGAGGTGTGGCGGTTGATGGCAGCCCCAATTGCATCCGTGCCTTAGCCATGACGCCCTGAATTGCGCGCGGGTTCAGAGGGCCGCCACGGACGCCCCGGAACAGGGCTGCGTCCTTCGCTTGCTGGTAGGGGCAAAGCTGAAGATACCGGTCAACCGCATCTCGGGCGGCTGGAAGAACCGGAACGATCCGTTCCTTGTCGCCCTTCCCGACAATGCGCAATGTCTCGGGCAAGGGCGCGTCTGCACCGGTCAGAGACAAGGCCTCGGATATCCGCAGGCCGCATCCATAGAGAAGCGTGACAACCGCAACATCACGGGCCGCGACCCAGTCGGACACAGATTGCAGCTCGACCGTGTCAATCATGGCGCGCGCGGCGTCTTCGGCCAGAGGGCGGGGCAGTTTCTTGGTGAATTTGGGCGCGCGGGTCGACAGAACGGCGGTGGGTTCAAATCCCTCTCGCTCGGCCAGCCAACGATAGAAGCTTTTGACGGCGGACAGTTTGCGCGCAAGGGATCGCGCGCCGATATCCCCGCTGCGCTGATCTGCCATCCAGGCGCGCATGTCCGAGACGGTGATCCGTTCCAGCGCCTTCAACCCTTGTCGTTCCCCGTGATGAAGGGTCATGAAAGACAAAAACTCGGTGACATCGCCGCGATAGGCGGTCTGGGTGTTCTGGGACCGCCCCGCCAGCGCGCCCAGAGTGTCCAGCCAGTGCTGGAGCGCGTCGCGGCAAGCGGGCGAGATCAGGTTCACGACAGCCAGTGGCGCATCGAGCGTTCGAATACGCCGGAAAAGAAGGTGAGAAGATCGGTGCCGAGTTGCGGTGTGAAATGCCGCGGATCACGGGCCCCCATGACGATCATGCCCGGCAGGCGACCCGGACCGAGGTCCAGCTTCAGGCAGGCTTCCGAGCGCAACTGATCCGCCAGTGCGCCGAAAACACGTCGGTTCGGCTGATGAGTTTCGCGCAAGGTCACGTCGCGGACAGGGCCGCCGCGACCATTGGTCAGGTATTGGTTGATGAAGCCGGGCTCTGCGATCGTCAGAACGCCTCCAAGCCTGTCGACGGCAGGATCGTTCTGAACCACGGTGGTTTCCAGAACCAGCGTGATATGGTCAACCCGCAGGATATTTGCGACATCGGCGCCAAGGGCACGCAGGAAATCCTCGAATTCGACGGGTTCCAGCAAGCGCAAAATCGCGCGGTGTACCTGATTGGTGCCTGCAAGGTTTTCATAGGCCGCAGCGATGACCGAGCGGTGGGTATCTTCCAACCGGTCCAGCCGCGCCTCGAGCCGCTGCATGGCAATGCCGCGCAGATCGATCACATTATCACCCCGGGCGCGTTCGTTCGCGGCCACAAGGGCTTGCATCAGGTCCTTGTCGTCCAGAACGACGTCGGGCTCGGCCAGAATTGCCGCGCGGAGATTATCCTCGAGTTTGGGATTGCTGCTCATGTCCTGTCCGGTCTTTTTTTGTTGGGCGGCTTATAGCATGCCGAACCGGATTTGCCTTGGGAAAAATGCACGCAAGAGTGGATTTCCCCGGATGCTGTGGCGGATAGGCTCCCGCCTGCCACGCCTGATCGCAGATCAGGCTTTGGGCCGTTGGGCCGGGCACGGCGCCTGATAGCGCCGCGCGGTTGCACACCAGATCAGAGGATTTTCTGACCGGTTT